>DKOD01000118.1:21166-34050 GCA_002469865.1 Alphaproteobacteria bacterium UBA7371
ACCCACCAGCACCACGCCATGGGCTTTGGCGAGTGCTTTGTGTGCCGGTTCCCGCAGCGGTCCTGCGGGGATGAGCTTGCCATTTCCAAAGCCATCGCCTGCATCCACGACCATGACCACCGTGCCTCGGCGCAAGCTTGGATGGTTTTGGAGGCCGTCATCAAGAATGATCAAATCATGTTTTTTCGCTGCTTCCATGGCGCCCGCGACGCGGTCCTTGGCGATCAGGGTTGGGCTTTGCGCTGCGAGCAATAGGGCTTCATCCCCGACCAGTTGGTGGTCGCCTTCGCTATGAACCCAATGGGGGCCTTCAAGCCTGCCGCCATGGCCTTTTGACAAAAAACAGGGGTCATAATCGTCCATCAAGCTCGCCAGCGCCATGGCGGTGGGGGTTTTCCCACTTCCGCCGGCGGTGGCATTGCCCACCAAAAGCAAATGGGCTTGGCCCTCATAACCATCCGATGAAAATCGACGCCACCTGCTTGCCAGCCCCCAAATTGCGGCTGCTGGGGCCAGCAAGCCTGAGGTAAGGCCAGGTTTTTTGTACCACCAACTTGGTGTTTGCCAGGTCATCTTATTGCCCCCTTGATGGCCCCGACGGCTTGGTCAACGGCTTGCTGGCCAAGATGTTGCAATGTTGCGATCGCCAATTCTGGCTTTTCCCAGGGATTGTTCCAAGAATGGGCCAACATGCTGGCCGCTTCTGGCGCGTCTTTTGCAAGCAAAATGGCATCTTCGGCTGCCAATACCCTGATCATGCCAGAAAAATTGTCATGGCTGGGTCCCATCACCGGGCGCAGGCCATGGGTCACGGCTTCAAATGGATTTTGGCCACCATGATCAAAAAAACTACCACCCACAAGCACGGCCTTGGCCCGGGCCAACCAATGATCCATTTGCCCAAAAGCCTCTTCAAAATGCACGTTCCTGCCAAGATCGCCAAATTCCCCGATGCGGTCTGGATGGCGGGGGATGATGCAGACAGGTATGTTGCTATCGGCCATGGCCAAGTCCTCCAAAATCTTGCGTATGGCGCTTGTTTCTTCAGGATGCATGCTGGCCATCACCAAATGGTCCCTATTTATGTCATGGGTTATTGCTTTGGCCCGGGCCAATTTGAGGGGGGCTGCCACGACCACCGATGGTGCACCAAGCTGCCGGAAGGCATTGGCAGAGGCATCCTCCTGGGCCATGACCAAATGGACATGGTCAAGCACATTACCGGTCAAAAACCGAAGCATTGCCCAGCTTTTGCGGCTTTGACGGGACATCCTGCCATTGATGATCAGGGCAGGAATCCCCCGGCGTCGTGCTTCATCAAACCAGCCCGGCCAGATTTCTGAATCAATGGTCACCATGGCCCTTGGGCGCCATCGGTCAAAGAATTTTTGTCGGGGGCCGGGAAGATCCAAAGGTGCAAAGCGGTGCGCCACGCCGTTAAGCCATTGGACCGCCATCTGGGCTGAGCTGCGGGTTGTTGTGGTCACCAAGAGGGTAAGGCCATCTTGTTGGAGCTGGCTCAACACAGGCATGGCCGCACCCAACTCCCCCACAGATGCAGCGTGAAGCCACACATCAACAGGCCCTTCACCCGTCCCAAGGCCCAATTTTTCGGGCATGCGTTCGGGGTCTTCTTTGCCCTTGGCAAGCCTGTGTTTGAGCAATTGTTTGGCCAGGGGGGTCGCCACATGGCCCATCAGATCATAGAGCAAGCTCATGATGGCTTTGCCCCGCTCATCTGGTTGATTTGAATGGCAAGCCAGTCCCCATCGGCATCATCTGGGGGGGCAAGGACGGGCCCAAGGAAGACATCCACCTGGGCAAAGGGCAGGGGGACCAACATCTTGTCCCAGGTGGGTGCCCGCCAGGAAAATGATGACGTGATGGCCCCGGGAATAATGGGGGTGTTGGCTTGGCGCGCCACATGGATGGCCCCTGCCCTGGGGGTTCGTGCAGGGCCTTTTGGTCCATCTGGGGTTATCAGAAGGCTCGCCCCATCAGCCAATTTTTGGGCCATTTCCCGATAAGCTTCTCGCCCACCTTTGTCTTTTTTCTTGCGCAGATCCGTGGAGGAGCCATGGATGGCATTGATGCCAAAAGAGGCCAGCAGCACAGCCAAAAATTGCCCGTCTTTGCTTCTGGACACCAAGGCATGGGGTTGATGGAGCGGGATCTTGATGAGGCCGGCAAGCAAATGCTCATGCCAACAGCAAAGGATCACCTTACCTGCTTGCATGCGGGTTAGGCTTTCTTCGGGGGCATGGACCCGGACCCGCCAGCTCATGATCAAAAGGTGGAACAAAACGACCAGCAGGCGGACCAGCAATTTGTCCCAAACGCCCAGGGGCCTGAGCTTTGCCATGTTAGACCCCTGCCTCGCTTAAACCCTTGGCATGGAGGCGGGCATAAAGTCCGCCGGCTGCCAGCAATTCTTCATGCCGGCCCTGTTCGGCAAGCTCACCTTCTTGCATGACAAAAATCATGTCGGCATGGGCAATGGTGGACAGACGATGGGCGATCATGATGGTGGTGCGTCCCTTCATGAGTTTCTCCAAGGCATGTTGCACCAGGCGTTCTGATTCATTGTCGAGCGCTGACGTTGCCTCATCAAGCAACAAAATTGGTGCGTTTTTGAGCATGGCACGTGCAATGGCAACACGTTGTTTTTGCCCCCCGGAAAGGCGCGAACCTGCCTCACCAACCCGGGCCTCATAACCGCCGTGCAAATCCATGATGAATTCATGGGCCGCAGCATGGCGTGCGGCATCTTCAATTTCTTGGTTGGTGGCGTCGTTGCGCCCATAGGCAATATTGGCGGCAACCGTATCGTCAAACAGGAAGGGATCTTGGGAAACAATCGAAATCTGCCCGCGCAATTCCTCCAAGGAAAGCGCGCGCACGTCCAGCCCATCAATCAGCACGCGGCCCTGTATTGCATCATAAAATCGCGGGATTAAGTTCATCATGGTGGATTTGCCTGAGCCACTTGGCCCCACCAATGCGGCAATACTGGCAGCTGGAATATGCAAAGACAGATCGCGAAGTGCATCATGCGTGCCATCATAGGAAAATGAAACATGTTCAAAAACCACCGAACCCTTGGCGGGGTGGGCCAGCAATTGCGGGTTTTTTGGGTTTAAAATGCCCGGCTTGGTGTCGATGATGCTGAACACCCTATCGGCGGCGGCGGCGCCTTCATGCAAACGGGTCATGGAATTGGCGAGCGAGCGCATGGGTTGGTAGGCCATCATCATGGCGCCCAAAAATGACACAAAATTATTGAGGCCAAGATCCCCCTCCATGCCCCGCCAGCCGGCGTAAATAATCGCCGTGGCGATCCCCACGCCTGACAGTGCTTCGGCCACTGGGCCCGAGAGTGTTTTGGCCCGGATGGCGGCCATGATATGGCCCAAGCGCCGGTCGATGGAATGGCCGATACGCTTGATTTCGTGATCTTCCTGGCCATAGGCGCGCACCTCACGAATGCCCTTTAATGCATCAGCTGCAAGCGATGCCAGGGTGCCGGTTTCTTCAAAGGTGGCGTGGGAGGCTTTGCGGGTTTTTTTGGCCATTTTTTGCACCACCTGGGCCCCAGGCAACACCACGAACACACCGATGGCTGCCAATTCCCAATCTTGGTAAAACATCACGCCTACCAAAAAAATCATGGTCAAACCGTCACGCACCAGGGCGGTCATGACCTGGGCGGTGGCATCTTGGACATGTTGGGTGTCGTTGACCAAGGACGACAAAAGCCCCCCGGAATGACGCTTATCAAGCCAAGCGAGATCCGCCCGCAACAAAGACATGGACAAACGTCGTTGAAGATTGGAGACCACCGACTGGCCGATGGTCGACATGGCAATGGCTTGCACATAGGTGGCCAAGGCCTTGGTTAACGACAAAGCAATCACCACCAGGGGAATGACAAATAGGGCTGTTGGATCTGGCTCAAGAAAGATTTTTTTGATTGCTGGGTCCAGCATATATGCTGTGCCCGCCGTGGTGGCTGCCACGACCGACATGCATGTCAGCGCAACCAGCAGCCGCCCACGATGCTGGGTGATTTCTTCCCGGAAGATGCGCGCCAATATGGCGCTGCTTTTGTTGCCTTCGGCCAGTTTGGTTACTCCGGCTCACGAAGTTGGGTTAGGTTGGCAACAAAATAACGCGTGGTGGCCTGATCGACGCTGGCTTGGGCTGCAGCGCGCCAAGCCGTTAGGGCCTCGTCGTAATTGGGAAATATCCCCACCACATCAATCTTGTTGGGATCCGCAAATTCCTTGGTTGCAAGGTTTTTCAGTTCGCCACCAAACACCAAATGCAATGCATTGCCTGCCATACTTAATCCTTACCAACAAAGCCCCCCATCGGGGCTGTTTGACATGCCAGACTCTCTAACGATTTTTGTGTCCTTTGGCAAAATCAGCCACCAGCGACGGTCAATTCCCCGACATGGATGGCGCCCACGGCAATGCTGCCACGACCATCACGGTCGGTGGTGGCCTCCATTTGGGCAAACATTTCCCGCAAATTGCCTGCGATGGTGAGTTCAGAAACTGGCTCGGCAACCTCGCCATGGCGGATCATGAAGCCTGCCGCCCCTCGGGAATAATCGCCGGTCACGCCATTCACGCCCATGCCAATCAATTCGGTGACAAGAAGCGCTTGTTCTTGCCCAGCAATCATTTGGGCTAAGGTTCTATGTCCGGCTTGCACATCGATATTGCTGGAGGAGGGCGCCGGCGGGCTGGCCATGGTATGGCCAGCCCGGGCGTTGGAGGACAAACCAAGCTGCCTGCCAGACGCCAAATCCAACAGCCATGTGTTCAACACACCCTTATCCACTAAGGTGAGGGCTTGCGCTTTCAAACCTTCACCATCATGGGCCCGGCTTGAGAGGCCACGTTTCACCAATGGGTCGTCAAGAATGGTCACATGACCAGGCATGATGGATTTGCCTAAGTCATCCCTGAGAAAGCTTGAGCCCCTGGCCACCGCCTGGCCATTAATGGCTTGCAGCAGATGGCCGATGAGCGAACGAGCAGCACGGGGAACATAGATGATGGGCATTTTGCCTGATGGTGGTTTGACCGCCCCCAAACGCTGGGTGGCAAGACGGGCAGCCTCCTTGCCAATCACCTCGGGGTCCATGAGGTCGCCAAAATGACGCTTCATGTCATAATCGTAATCACGTTCCATGGAGGTGCCACTTCCCGCCAACACGCTCGCTGAAACCGAGAAGCTTGAATGAAAAGATTGTGTGGCAATGCCATTGGTGGCGTGATGATGGCGGATTGCATGGCCTGCACTGGCAGCGCCACCTTCAGAATTGGTGATGCCTGGCTGGGATAGGGCAGCTTTCTCAGCGGCCCAGGCCAGTTTGCGCAAGGTTTCAGCATCAGGGCGCGTGTCGTCATAAAGATCAAGGCTTGCATCATCACCTTTGGCAACTTGATCGGGGTCAGCCAGGCCTGCATGGGGATCTTCTGGGGCAAGCTTGGCCATGGCCACCACATCCTCCACAAGGCGGTCCAGGGTTTGGGGGTCTAGGTTGGTGCTGCGGATATTTGCCTGGCGCTGGCCCACAAAGACGCGCAAACCCAGGGCCTGTTCCTCATGGGCGCCGACATCTTCGATTTCCAGGTTGCGCACCTGAATATCGATGCCGTGCCCCTCCATGAGCACAGCTTCGGCTGCATCTGCGCCTGACGTGACGCATTGGGACAAAACCCTTTCACAGATTTCTTTTCCATTAATGCTGCTCATGATTTTTCTCCTTCATCACCCCAAATTGATTGCCCAGAACCAGGCAAACCAAGCTTTGCCCATTTGTCAGACACCTTTTGAACAACATCCTTGTCCATCACCAGTTTTTCCCCCCATTCCCGGGTGGTTTCGCCACCAATTTTGTTGGTGGCGTCAAGGCCCATTTTGCCACCGAGCCCGCTTACCGGGGAGGCAAAATCCAAATAATCAATGGGGGTGTTCTCCACCAACATGGTGTCACGAACAGGGTCCATCCTCGTGGAAATAGCCCACATGACATCCTTCCAATCCCTGACATTGATGTCATGGTCCACCACAATCACGAATTTTGTGTAGGTGAATTGGCGCAAATAGGACCATACGGCCATCATGATGCGCCGCCCATGGCCGGCATAGGATTTGCGTATCGAAACCACCGCAATGCGGTAGGAACAACCCTCCGGTGGCAGCCAAAAATCCTGGATTTCTGGGAATTGCTGCTGGATCAGCGGCACAAAGACCTCATTGAGGGCTTCACCTAGCACCGATGGTTCATCGGGTGGCCGACCGGTGAATGTGGATAAATAGATGGGGTCCTTGCGCATGGTGATTGCGGTGACCTCAAAGACTGGAAATGATTCCACGTTGTTGTAATAACCGGTGTGGTCACCATAGGGACCTTCATCACCATATTGGTCGAGATGAACATGCCCTTCCAGCACAATTTCCGCATGGGCCGGCACCTGTAGGGGGATGGTTTTGCAATCCACCAATTCCACCTTTTTGCCCCGCATCAGGCCAGCAAATTGATATTCTGATAAGGTGTCGGGAACCGGGGTCACGGCAGCCAATGTGGTGCCAGGATCTGCCCCCAACACCGCAGCCGCCGGCAAAGGTTCTTTTTTCATAGCCCCCCAACGACGATGGTGCTGGGCACCCCCACGATGCTTGAGCCAGCGCATCAAGGTGGTGTTCCGGCCGGTGACCTGCATCCGGTAAATGCCCAAATTAACGTGATCTGTGCGGTCATCACCTGGGCCTTTGGTGACCACCAATGGCCAGGTAATCAATGGGGCGGGCTCGCCGGGCCAACAGCCTTGAATGGGCAAGCGTGCCAAATCAATATCATCCCCGGTGAGCACCACATCATGAACGGGTGCTTTGCGCACGCTGGATGGCCGCATCTGCATGACGGTCTTGGCAAGCGGCAATAATTCAAAAGCCTGACGCAAGCCCCTCGGCGGCTCTGGCTGGCGGAGGAATGCTAATGTTTCACCGACTTCTCTAAGTTCATTGGCGGTGCGGCGTGTTTTGCCACCCATGGTTACCCCCATGGCCACGCGTTCCACCGTGCCATATAAATTGACCACCACCGGCATGTCGCTGATGCTGCCATCAGCCATCACAGGCTTTTCAAACAGAACCGCTGGGCCATTTTCTGCAAGCAGCCTGGTTTGGATTTCGGTCATTTCCAGATGGGTGTCGACGGGTTCTTTGACGCGGACGAGCTGTCCCTCTTTTTCCAAATAATCGAGGAATTCGCGCATGCTGCTGTAGCTCATGAATATATCCTAATGACGTCTGACCAATGCGGTTGTGGAATTAGATCAACATGGTCTGGCGAACAATGAGTGGGTTGGTGATCATAAGACGTAGGCCAAGGGAGGTAGGCCGGCCAGTATGCCGGCAAGCCTGTTGGCCCGAAACAACATAAGGTTGCAGTTGCCATCCTCCACCCGAATGGAGGCAATTTGCCAGGCAAGATGGGCGCCTAGGGGAAGCATAAACCAAATGGTGTTGGGGCCAGCAAAGACAAGCCAGCCACTGGCAAAGAGCAACCATGCGGCTGCGTAAAAGAAGCCCACAAACAGTTTTGGGTGGTCGCCAGCAAGAATAGCGGTGGAACCAACGCCAATTAATCTGTCATCATCCCGGTCCTGGAAAGCATAGATGGTGTCATAGGCAATGGTCCAGCAAATGGCCCCGGAAAAAATGAGCATGGCCGACATGAAACTGCCAGGTTCTAGGGAGGTCCAGGCAACCAAAAACCCCCAATTCATACAGCCGCCAAGCATCAATTGGGGCCAATGGGTGATCCGTTTCATCAAAGGATAGGCAAGGATAAGCGGTGTTGCGGCCAAAGCCACCATGGATGCTTGCCAACCAACCAATGGCAATAGGGCAAATGCCAAAAGTCCTAAGATTACCATGAGGATCAATGCCGAGGTCACCGTCAATTGCCCTGAGGCAAGGGGACGGTTTTTCGTTCGGGCCACCTTGGCGTCCATTTTTCTGTCGGCCAGGTCATTCACCACGCAGCCCAAGGAGCGGGTGATGAAAGCGCCCAAAAGGCATGCAATGGTGACGAGCGCCAAGTCCAACCAAGCAACACCAGCAACCACGCCCGCCAGTATCGCCCAAAGGCATGGAATGGCCAAGAGATGGCTGCCCACGGGTCGATCCACCCGCATCAGGCGCAAATAGGGCCTCCATGACAAAGGGGCATGCCTGTCCACCCAGTTATTGTCTGGGGCATCTGGCAGTGGCACATGGGGGTTGTCTGTTTCTTGTTGGGTCATGGTGGATGCGTATCAGGACAAGGTTGTTTGTTGAAGATTGCCTGGAGGTTGGTGCAATTGTGGTGCCTGAACAAGGTCAAACCCATCAATTAATCCATGTTCTTCGGGTGCGTGCAGGTGAGGGGGTTGAATTATTCAACGGCCGGGACGGAAGTTACCATGCGCAGATCACGGAGCTTGGCAAAAGGCATGTGTCCTTGCACGTTACCATGAAGGTCCATGACCAGCATTGCTTGCCGGATCTCTGGCTTGCTTTTGCGCCATTGAAAAAAGCACGCATCGATTATGTGGCTCAGAAAGTTGTGGAATGCGGTTATCAACATGTTTGTCCCGTCATCACCAACCGCACCCAGGCGGAAAAATTTAATAAGGATCGCTTTCAGGCCAACATGGTGGAAGCGGCAGAACAATGCGCCATTAATGTGATCCCGGGTATTGATGACCCCATGAGTTTGGAATCTTTTGTGCGGCTGTCCTTGGATAGGCAGATTTTTTTGGGCGATGAAGGTGGCGAAGGGGCCCCGGCATGGGAAGTGCTTGGGCGCCATCAGCCAGGGGTGCCTTCGGTGATCTTGATTGGGCCTGAAGGTGGCTTTGATGACCAGGAATTGGCATGGCTTCGGGGGCTTGCCCATGTTCACCCCATGGGTCTTGGGCCACGCATCCTGCGTGCGGACACCGCCATGGTGGTGGCCGCCGCCCTTTGGCAAGCCCGATTAGGTGATTTGACCTCGCCGCCGCGTTTTGCGCTTGTTTAGTTGGTCGGTTGCACACATGCTGATCACGAATGGGCGGCGTTTGATGTAAAAAAAATTGATGAATATGAGGCAATTCTTCGCCGTCTATCGAAAAAGCGAAAAAAGTTAGAAACTGGTCAAGGGGAGAAGATTTTGATGCGTATGGATGGAAAAAAAGCCATTGTTACTGGCGCTGGTTCAGGTTTTGGGGCTGGAATTGCGGCGAAATTTTTGGCCGAGGGGGCAAAGGTCTTGCTTGTTGATATTCAGCAGGATGCCGTTCATGATGTCGCACGCCAAATTGGTGGGGTGGCCCACCGGGCCGATATTTCCCGCAAAGAGGATGTTGCTCATATGGTCCAAGCTGCCCAAAAAGAACTTGGGGGCCTGGATGTGCTGGTGAATAATGCAGGCGTGACCCACCTCCCAGAATTGATGGAGCATGTTACGGAAGCGGATTTTGATCGTGTGTTTGCGGTCAATTGTAAGTCCATTTATTACGCGGCACAGCTTGTGGTGCCCTTGTTTAAAGAACAACAAAACGGCGTGATCTTAAATGTGTCGTCCACGGCAGGCTTATCTCCGCGCCCAAAATTGAATTGGTACAATGCATCAAAAGGTTGGGTGAACACTGCCACCAAGGCCATGGCGGTGGAACTTGCCCCATTTGGCATCAGGGTCAACGCACTTAATCCCGTGGCTGGTGACACACCTCTATTGAAAAGTTTTATGGGCGAAGACAGCCCAGAAATGCGCGCCAAATTTTTGTCGACGATTCCATTGGGTCGCTTCTCGACCCCCGAGGATCTGGCCAATGCAGCGACCTATATGTGTTCCAATGAGGCGTCCATGATCACAGGGGTCTGCATGGAAGTTGATGGCGGTCGCTGCATCTAACAGGTCGGTTGGCAATATCCGGCAGATGATGGCTTCAGGGCTGAAGGATGCGTTGAAAAAAGTCAAAAATGGCTTGGTTGCATCTTTTTGAAACCTGAGCCGTAGGAAAGAAGCCATTGAAGGCATGGCACGCGCCGGGAAAAACCTGCAATTCCGTGGGCGTGCCACCTGCGATCAAGGACCCTGCATAGGCCATGTTTTCGTGCAAAAACAGGTCCAATGCGCCCGTGGGGATAAAAGTTGGAGGCAGGCCAGATAAGTCGCCTGCCAGTGACGGGGAAGCATAAATGGGGGTATGATCGTTATTAATTGGTTTGGGGCCAAGATAGGCAGCCCAAGCCTGCTGGTTGTTTGCCCGGCTCCATACCAGAAAATCGTCATCCTCATCTTGGGGCGGCGCAATATTGCGGCAATCCAACATGGGATAGACCAGCGCCTGCCCAAGAAGCCCCACACCACCTCTGTCCCGAGCCAGAAGGGCAAGGCCGGCAGCCAGGCCGCCGCCAGCGCTTGCGCCCCCAATGGCGATGCGCCCGGCATCCACATAGCCTTCGTCACCAAGCGAAACCAAACTGGACCAAGCATCTTCCAGGCCTGCCGGGTATGGATGTTCTGGCGCCAGGCGATATTCAACAGATGCTGCAACCACCTGCAATTGTTCGGCCCATAATTGCAGCAATGGGATATCAAACTTCGATTGGCCCATAACAAAGCCGCCGCCATGCATCCATAAAATGGCGGGGTGGGGGCCAGCTTGCTTGGGCCTGACGATGTTCAAAAGGATGTTGGCGCCATCATAGCTCGTGACCATCTTTTGTTCATGCAAGCTATGTTCTGTTTGTTGCATGGCAGGGCCAGATTTTTCTCTTTCTTCGTCATAAAACCTTCGGGCTGCCGCCACATCATCAAGATCAAAGCCTTGGGCAAGTTTGTTGGCGCAGAACATCTTGCTGATTTCAGGATCCAAGCGCTGAATTTGGTTGGGCCTATTCATCAAAAAACCCCTTTGTTGCGTCGTGATGAAGACTTGTTGCCAATGATACTTGGCGAAGCTTTTGCTCAGCTGCAACGAGATAACAAAAAACATGGCAAAGCAAATCATGGCCATGGGGCCGCGGCAAATTCATGATTGACTTCATGGCTCGTTGGCCATTTGATGATCGAAAATTATGCTTATTTTAAAGAGCATAGGCAATCCGAGGGGGACTTTTATGCCATATGATTTCGATGCCCTAATTGTTGGGGCGGGATTTTCTGGGTTGTATCAGCTGCATAGTTTGCGTGATCAATTAGGCATGAAGGTTCGCGTGTTGGAGGCTGGCGCAGGCGTCGGTGGCACTTGGTATTGGAACCGTTATCCTGGCGCACGCTGCGATTCTGAGAGCCATTCCTATAATTATTTTTTTTCCAAAGACCTCATCAAGAATTGGGAATGGTCTGAGCGATATCCAGGCCAGGCCGAAGTTCTTCGCTACCTCAATTATGTGGCGGACACATTAAGCTTAAGAGATGATATTCAGCTCAACACAAGGGTTGTTGGGGCTGCATTCGATGACGAGCTTTGCGGTTGGCGGGTAACCACACAGGATGGTCAGGAATTGACCAGTCAGTTCCTTATTAGCGCTGTGGGCTGTTTGTCTTCTGCAAATATACCATCCATTCCTGGGCTGGATGATTTCCGTGGCCAATATTACCATACCGGAACATGGCCCCATGAGGGGGTGAATTTTGCCGGAAAACGTGTGGGTCAGATTGGAACAGGTTCAACCGGTATTCAATGTGTCCCAGTTATCGCGGCTGAGGCTGATCACCTGACGTTGTTTCAGCGGACCGCGAATTTTTCCATTCCCGCCCATAATGGACCCATGGATCCAGACCTGCGTGAGGATGTGAAGAAAAACCCGGACTTTTACAAGGAATTGGTGCGCAGCACGACCAATGGCCATCCATTTCGCATAGCGCCGCGCAAAGTGTCTGATGTCGATGAGCAAGAGCAAACCGAAATCTATGAAAAGGCCTGGGCCAAAGGTGGGCTTCGTTTCCGGGCAGCGTTTGAGGATTTGTTGTCCAATCAAGAAGCCAACGACACGGCTGCCGATTTCATCAAGGCGAAGATCAAAGAAATCGTCAAAGATCCCGAGACGGCTAAAAAACTGGCCGATATTGACCATCCTTTCGCCACGAAGCGTCCACCCATTGACACCCATTATTTTGAGTCATTCAACAGGGACAACGTGTCTTTGGTTGATGTGCGCGCGCGCCCCATCACCCATATTGATGAGACTGGTATCGCCACAACCGATGGACATCATGAAGTTGATATTATTGTCTTTGCCACTGGTTTTGATGCCATGACCGGCTCATTATTGAGGATGAATATCACCGGATCCCATGGGCTATCACTGGCTGAGGCATGGTCTGAGGGGCCAAAGACCTATCTCGGCCTTCAGGTTGCAGGTTTTCCCAATATGTTCACCCTCACAGGTCCTGGCAGCCCCTCTGTTCTATGCAACATGCCCGTTGCCATCGAGCAGCATGTGGAGTGGGTCACCCAATGCATAAGCTTCATGAAAGATAATGATCTGGGTCGCATTGAGCCTGAGGCGCATCAATGTGAGGAATGGGCAAAAGAAGTGAATAAGGCCGCCGACGCCACCTTGCTGCCCAAGGCAAAACATTCTTGGTATTTGGGCGCTAATGTCCCCGGCAAACCACGTATGTTTATGCCTTATGCTGGAGGCTTTGCTCATTACGCATCGATATGTGATCAAATCGCCCAAGAAAATTACAAAGGTTTTTCCTTTTCGCGGCGGCCTTGAACATGATGCCGGCCTATTTTTTACAAATCCTTTGAATTGTTTGTGTAAAAAATACTTGGCAAGCTCTTACTTATCTTATTCAGCCGTTTTTGCCACCGATATTG
>DKOD01000040.1 GCA_002469865.1 Alphaproteobacteria bacterium UBA7371
TAACAGCGACAACATTTGCCCGTACAATGACCAGCTTGCGTCCAGCTTTGATGACTTCTCCTGTGGCCAGGAGGTAGTCACCAATAGCTGGTGACAGAAGATTGATCTTCATCTCTGAAGTAAGCACCTCATGATGTGGCTCCATCATGGTGAGTGCTGAATAACCTGCTGCGCTGTCACCAATGGCAAAGGCAACAGCCGCATGGGCAAACCCATGTTGCTGTTTTGTCTCATCCAAAAAGGAGCACCTGATGGAAACAGAACCTTCCTGCACATCGGCAAGCTCAGCCCCAATGGTCTTCATCATGGCTTGTTTGTTAAAGCTTTCTGCAACCCGTTCATGCATGGCCGTCAGGTCTTTAAGATGTATTTCATGACCCATCATTCGTTGCTGCTGGCCTTCTGAAGCTCCAGGATTTTTCTACCATCACTATCATATAATGAGAGCGTCAAGCCTTCAAGCGAGGCTTTTGTGGCCTTTTCTAGGGCGCCGACAAAACGTTGCTGGACAATGCCCAAGCCATCCAGGCATGCCATGCGCGTCATGGCCAGTGGGCCGATGGTGATTTGATCTCCTGTTAAGGTGAAACCACCCTGCATCATGTTGCATCCAGATGAACCATTCACCCTTCCATCATCACCAAACCTTACAAAGGCATTGCCGGTATCTTTGATATCTTGAAACACAGGTTTCCATTCGCTGCCGGCAAGGGTTACTTTTTCCACGTCGGAACAAGCTGCCAAAGCTATAAAAAAACCTGCAATCACCAAAATTTTTTTCATCACGATCCCCAAGATCAACATATGGTTAACCTATTATGAATTGCTGCATTTGGTTATTCATCCATTGTCCAAGATGGACCAAAACGCCTGAAAAGTAGCTTTGGTCGTTATCACCTTCAAACGCAAAATATATGTTTGATCATTTTAAATTTGTTGGAGCTTGCCATGAAAAAATTTGTCATTGCCATGACCATGTTATTATCCACCCCCGCCTTTGCCTCCTTCTGGCAACATAGCTTGGTGGGTGGGGATTATAGCTGGGGCACCTATAACTGGGATGAAAACAACCAGACCATGGGGAAAAATGCCGACATCAGCATTCAAGTTCATTGCGGCGAGAATATTGTGGTGATCAACACCGCTCAAGAATATGGCTTGCTTGCTTTGCGAGGCCCAATCAATGAGCAAAATGAGCCGCTTTATATGTATTGGTTCAATTTTGCAGAAAAAGGTGAATTCCCGATACTCACAAATGAGGTAACTGCTCAGCCATCGGGCATAAGTTTTAACGGTGCCGTGGCGAAGGAATTTATTGAATTGTTGATGTCTGGCCGTGTGATGACCCATGAGAATTATACGGTTGCTTTGGATGGGAGTTCAAAAGCCATTAAACCAACTTGTGGTGAAAAATTCATCGTTAGATAGTTTTTCATGGGGGCAAATTTTTGCGAAACCATCAAGGGGCAATATTTGGCTTATTGGCTTTTGGTGTGTGCATGATATTGGTCATGGCTTAGGTTCACAATTTAGGTCACCTCATCATGCCCCACGACCAATTCTATGCCTCCAACCATGAGGGCCTACTCAAAGAAGAGCAAATAATTGCCATGAGCGGGTTGGATTTCATGAAGGGAATCCTGCTTGGAAACCATCCCGCACCGCCCATGTGCAAAACAATGAATTTTGCATTGCATGACGTGGCAGACGGTTTTGTCTCATTTCAAGGGAGCCCTTCTTTTGACCACTGCAACCCCCTCGGCACCGTTCATGGGGGCTGGTATGGAACAGTGCTTGATAGCTGCATGGCCTGCGCCGTGATGACCCGTGTGCCCAAGGGATCTGTCTACACAACACTCGAATATAAAGTTAATATTCTTCGCCCCATCCCCTTGGGCATGATGGTGCAAGCTGTCGGCAAAGTTGATCATGCCGGACGTTCCACGGGTGTGGCCCATGGCGAAATCATTGGTTGCGAAACTGGCAAGCTTTACGCCACTGGTTCCACCACCTGCATCATCATGAGGCGCGAACAAAATTAGCGCTTTTCATCGGGACCAAATCGCTTTTAAGTTGCGCCCAAGAACCGTTTTTTAACTGGAGTTTTTCATGAAAAAGTTTTTGGCCATGTCCGCCTTAGCACTTCTTGCTGCCTGCGCCACAAATCAACCTGCTGCTGAGCAGCCTGCCATGCCCGCCGCCCAACCAGCCGCCAATGTGGTGGAAGGTACCGGTCGTTATGCCTATGATTGTGCAAATCCTGGGAATGGCAAAATCCTTAATATTTTCGATGATGGCTCTGCCAAGGTCGTTGTTCAGTCAGAAGGCCAAGAATTCCAAGCCATGACCGCTTATAGTTATTATGGGAAAAACCAACCTGAAACCTTCCGTGTGGCCATCCTATTCAATAAGGGGCAGGAACCCATGGAGCTGAAGGGTTCTCAAGATCCACGCTATGAATTGCACTACCTGCCAGATGGTGAAGCCAGGCCAGCAACTTATGTGCTGGCCCGCAACAAATCTTATGGTGATTGGGCATTTATGTGTAAGTAACATCCAGGCTTCAAAATGAAGTGCGGCCCCTGCCGGCAGGGGTCGCGCCGATCAATCAAGTCGTGGAAGAATATCCTCAATAACCGCCAAAACGCCCATGACCATATGGGCATTGACGTGACCCATATGCCCGATCCGGAAATACCCACCAGCCTCTGGGGTTCCAGGTTCTGCCATGCCAAGACCAATTCCCAAGGTAACCCCATATTCATGTTCTGCCATATGGCGGAGCTGATCTGCTTTTGGCGAGGGCATGGACAATGCGGTAACCGAGTGGGAACGGTAGGCCCGATCAGCCACATTAAGACGAACCTCATGAATGGGGCCCCAGGTTTCGGCCTTATCCCAGATAATTTCTGAAAGCCTTTTGTGGCGTATCCAAACCTGGTCCATTCCTTCTTCCAACAGCATGTCCAGGGCCACATCCAACCCATAGAGATGATGGGTTGGCGCGGTGCCATAAAAATATTCGTAGAATAGATTGGGATTTGCCCGTGGGCCCCAATCCCAATAGGGCGTGATAAGATCAGCTTTGTGGTAAGCCGCCATGGCTTTTTTGGAGAACCAGACAAAGCCCAAACCTGGCGGTGTCATGAGGCCTTTTTGGCTGCCGGCAATGACCACATCAACACCCCATGCATCCATATCCAAGCGGTCACAACCCATGGAAGCCATGGCATCGACCATGAGCAGGGCATCATGGTTCAAATCTTTCATCACTTGCCCGAGCGCTTCAACGTCATTGCGTATGGAGGTGGCGGTGTCAGTTTGGCAAACAAGCACAGCCTTGATGGATGGATCTTTTTGCAGTGATGAGCGCACCTGATCGATGTTAGCAGGGTCAGATTTGCCGAAATCCATGACCATGGCCTCAAGTCCAAGCCGGGTGGCAACCTCGCCCCATATGCGCCCAAACCGACCGGTCACCAAAACCAGAACCCGATCACCCCTTGAACAACAATTGGTGAGGCAAGCTTCCCAGGTTCCATGGCCGTTACAAATATAAATGGCCACATAATCATCGGTTCCTGCGACCTGCTTGAGCTTGGGAACAATTCGCTCGGTGACATCCTGAATGTCGCCTTCATAGATATTGGGTGCTGGGCGCATCATGGCTTGGATCACCCGATCTGGCATCACAGAAGGACCAGGAATGGCAACATAGGGTCTGCCGTTGGCTAGGCTCATCTCAAACTCCGAGATTGATTAATTTGCAAAACCTACTCATCAATTTTTGGGTTCATTCGTCTAGTGCCAAGATGTCACCATGTTCAATTTGTAGGGCGATGTGCCTAAGCGCACTTCAGTCAATCGCAGTAAGGCGTTTTCATGGATGGCAATTTAGCAAATGCAAAGCTAATCGAAACAAACCCTAGTGACATCCCATATGTTTTTTGTACATCGTCGGATTGTGTCCGGCCGGAATTTTTTCGCATGGGTCTTCCGTATATCCCCGCAGCTGGTTGTATTTGGTGACTTGTTCGTCCGACAGAATGTCTTTTGTTTTGTAGTGTTGTGATAAGTGAATGAACCGAAGTTCCGTTCGTGCCTGCTCTGCGGTTTTTAATAGTGCCTTGAGTTTGGTCTCATCAACAACGCCATAACGAAAGACAGCTTCAACATCTTTTTCAGCATTTATGAGCGCCTTACCAACCGGAATTGCCAACCTCTTCATTTCATCAAAGAAAGTTTGAACCTCTTCAACCTGTTTGGTTGAAAGCAGCAGTTCCTCTTTTAATTCCAGAACATGTTTCGGACCTGGCATCCCGTTCAATTCAGCGGGCAAAGCTAGGCCCCATCCTCCTCCACGTCGCAATTGGTTAATATCGTCATCAGAGAGAGATTTGATTTCTCGTGCCTGCATTCCTGAATAGGGTGAGGAGCTGCTCGCCAAAGCGGGTTGCAGGAAACAACAAAAGATTGCAGCGACCCCAAAAATTTTTATGAAATTATTGCCCATTCTTAAATCCTTTCGAATTTGGTGAACTGGTGCGTTGATCTTATGACTGAGTCGGTATTTGGCCAAAATTCACAACATGGTTCATTTATAGTTACAACAGGGAATCGTTTTGGGCCTCAGCCCCCAACGGTACAAAGTTTGTGGTGTAGAAACCGTATGCTCGATGTAATTTTGCCATGGATTAACCGATAAAATTTTTATTGTTTTTTGAGATTATTCGTTCATCCTTGCACATTATATTTCATTTTAAAGGAAAAATTATGCGGAAAAGTTTTCTTTTTTTAGCGGCCGCTGCGTTGTTGCTGAGCGCGTGTAAAGCAAAAATCGTTGAATTGGACCTGAAACAGGACGATTTACAAGCGGTGCAAAAGGGAGAAGTTAAATATGCATCCTTTGAGGCTAAGTTTTCCAATATTGGAAAGTTGGACGATGAGCAAAGAGCTCAGGTAACAGCACTGGAGAACATCCTAGAAAATTATATGGATCTTGATGACTTTGAATTGGCAAGCACTGACATGGGCTTTGACGTTATTGTCGAAGGCTCTATTCCCATCTCCAACCAAGATCAGACTGCAAATGCTTATTATATGCTTGTTGAACCATCAGACATTTTTAAAGGATATCATTTGGTGCAGCTTAGAACTGGGGATGCCTTCAAAAGGATGTCTTCAGAGATGAAAGCGATTAACTTCATGCTGGCGCCTGACGAATTTCATCCAACCACAATTAAAGTCAGAGCTGATAACATGGACGTGATAGTCATAGGCGCAGAAATGGATGGCGAAGCCAATTTGGTCTGGCAAGGTACCGTGGAGCGGCGTGAGAGGTTTTCCTTCTCGGGGGGTATTTTTGACAAAACCGGCGCGGGCATATTCTTTAAATGATATGAGTATACTTTGTGAACGCACCGGATTTTTGCAAGCATAGATATTCGCGTGATTTTGTAAAAAAGCAGCTTCGGATTCACACAGCAGTAACAATATAAACTGCAAGGCCAGCATTGATCAAAAACAAAGCCACCGAAGCCGCATGAAGAATCAAGAACGGTCTCTTCTTGGCCCTCTTATCCGCTTCATCGGTCGCGGCCTCCCAGGCATCACGGGCATCATTGATCCTTGGGGTAAGCAAGCTCATATTAATGAGCGCAAGGCCAATGATGGTGCTGCCTGGCCAGAATGCTTTGTCGGCAAGCAAAAGTAATAAGGTAATGATGGCCCCAATGAGGGCTTCAAAGGCAAAATAACGAGGGAAGAACTTCCTCAAAAAACCTGCGGCATGATCTTCATCAAGGCTTGCAAAAACAGTGGGTGACACGACGGCCACGAAAAACACCATGACGCCCAGTAAGGCGCTTGCTGGGTAAACCACATCCATCATGAATTCCTCTCAATGGTTAGGCTTTAACATTTATGCTGCCCGACCCTTTTGGCCACTGAGCATGGAATAGGCCATGATGCCATGCCCCAAAAGAATGGACCCAAGCAGACACCAAAACCCTTCCAACAGGCCAATGCTGAGTGTGCTGCTTGCCTTCACCAGATAGACAAGAATGGCCAGCAGAAAGATGTCGGTAAGCGCAAAACGATACAAAAATGCCACCCAAAAGCCCCCAATGCCTTGGAGCTTTAGGATCATTTTCAGCAGAGGAAGGACCACCCCAAAAATGGCGACCACCAAGAATAAGACAAATTCACCTTCGGTGATGAAGGTAACAAGCAAACCCAGCACAGAAAATTCATCATCAAACAGCCAAAATTGGGAAACTTCCGCCAAAGGCAGGGCCACACCCAACACAAACAAGATCGTCTCAATTAATGTCAAAAATGTTAAGGCCATGGGCATGGGCCTTGTCCAATTTTAGATGGATTTGGCGGGAAGGGAGCGAACCCGAACACCGTCTATTTTCCAAGCACCTTGTTCCTTGGCCATCTGATAGATGATGATGTGTTTGGCGTCCTCGCTGTCGGTGATGAGGATGCCTTGGAACAAATCCTCAGCACCCTCACGCAATTCCAAAAATTCAAAGCTTTCCGGGCGCCAGATCATGGGGTAGCCATTTTGCACCATGCGGCCAAAGGATTGGGGTGACGGAAACACCTTTTTGATGTTGCTGGAGGCAAAACCATAGGCCTTGTCCACATCGTCGCTCAAAAACGCACTGATCTGGTTGGTGATGACCTCTTGGATCGCTGAGCTACGCTCATCGGCCCTAACTTCAGACTGGCCCAACATGATGAGCATGCAAATGGAAAACACAAAACGCATGGAAGACCCTCCCCAATGGCCTAGGTAATAGAAGCTAGGGGTCAATGTGTTGCTTTCAAGTCATTCGGTGGGGATGGTCTCGCCATAAAAAGGATTTTTGTCGGCAAATTCCTGAAGCCACTGCCCAAGCTTTGGCGATTGGCTTTCCCAATCATGTTGCGCTCTGAAACGCACATAGCCCAATGATGCGGCAAGCTTAATGCTTACCAAATTGGCATCAGTGGCCGGCATGTTTTTCCCAAAATAGGCAACCGACCCAATGATCTTTTCTCGTTGCGCATCAACATATTCCATATTGGGTTGGCCATCTTCAGGATGGTTGCGGATTTCATAGACCATGTTAAAGGCAGCTTCTGTGATGCCTTTGGCAATGATGGCATCTGTGAGCATGGCAAAGGCTTCAGGCGACGGTGCAGGTAGAAGCATGTTTCGGCCGTCATAGGCGTCAAGATATTGCATGATGATGGTGGAATCATGAATGGCGCTGCCATCGTCCAAAATCATGCAGGGGATTTTCCGCAACGGGTTTTGCTGGGGTAATGGATCAGCTGGGTTGAGCCTGTCCATGTCTTCCCAAGCGACCTTTGACCCTAGGGCCATGTTGGCCATGCGGGCCATGCGCCCAAAGGGAGATTTTCCGCTGGTGCGCAAAGCTTTTGGCGCCGTCAAGGCAAAGGGGTTTTTGGTCATTATAATGTTCCTAACTGTTTTCTTAGTTCTGTTTTTAAGATCTTACCGTAATTGTTTTTAGGCAAGTCTGTGACGAAAATATAACGTTTCGGTCTTTTGAACCGGGCGATATGGTTCACACAGTGTGTGTCCAATTCCTTTGCATTTGTCTCATGCCCTGAATGCAGGCGCACAAATGCGACCACATTTTCCCCCCATTCCGGGTCTGGCTCGCCCACCACGGCAACCTCATGGACATGATCCAAAAGAAGCAAACATTCTTCAACCTCTCTTGGGTAGATGTTGGTCCCCCCGGAAATAATCATGTCCTTGGAGCGGTCCTTCAGGGTGATGTAGCCGTCATCATCCATGAAGCCTACATCGCCGGTGAACAGCCATCCATCCCGGATGGCCTTATTGGTTGCTTCGTCATTGCGCCAATATCCAAGCATCACCAGGGGGCCTTTGACACAGATCTCGCCCATTTCACCGCGAGGCACTTCATTATTCTGCCCATCACGCATGGTTACCGTAATTGGCGATTGTACCGCCCCAATGGAAGCCAAACGTTCCCGCCAGCGTGGGTGGCCACGGTCGGCCACCTCATGACGTTTGAGGCTTGTGACCGCCATGGGCGCCTCACCTTGCCCATAGACTTGCACAAAACGTGGGCCCATGACCTCAACACCCTCCAGAATGTCAGCCAGATACATAGGACCACCGCCATAGATGATGGATTTGAGGCCCTCGCCATGCGATTTTTCAGCTTTTGCCTCATCAATCAAACGCCGCACCATGGTGGGGGCGAAAAAACTGTGGATGTTGCCAATGTCTCGACCAAGTTGCAGAATTTCTTTTGCCTCAAAGCCGCCGGATTCAGGCACCAAATGCTTGGCCCCAGCCATGGTAAAGATGAAGTTATAAATGCCCGCGCCATGGGACATGGGTGCGGCATAAAGATGAACATCATCTTGGTTCACCGGATCCACATCCAGCGGGTAGGAAAGGGACATGGTCATCAAGGCTCTTGATGGCATCATAACACCTTTCGGCCTACCGGTGGTGCCAGAGGTATAGAACAGCCAGATCATGTCATCACTGCCCGTTGGGTGGCGCTGTGGCCAAGGGGCTTCTTGGCTGAATTGGCAAAATTCTGGGCCATCCACAAAGTGAAGGGGGCAGGTTTCAATTGCGCGTAATTCGGCGCCAATATCTTCTGAGACAAAAGCCATGCTGGCTTCGGAATTTTCCAAAATCCAAGCCGTTTCCTTGCAATGAAGCTTATTATTGATGGGCACGGGCACCGCACCGAGCCACCAAATACCATGGAGGATGATTAGGTATTCTGGACGGTTGGTGGTGAAGAGCCCAATCCGATCGCCTGGTTTGACACCAAGCTTTTGAAGCGCGGCGGCCATGTAAGCCGCGCGCGCCGCAAATTCTTCATAACATGCCCAAAGTTTTGTGCCATGCAGAATGGCAGGGCTATTCGGGGCCCTTAAGCTGGTACGCACAAGCCATTCGGCAGGGTTCATGAGTTTTTGGCATTCTCAAGGACGGAGCAATAATTGGCCACACCGGACCCGCCCATATTGAACACGCAACCAAGTTTGGCATTTTCCACTTGCATCTCGCCAGCCTGTCCTGTGAGCTGCATGGCCGACATGACATGCATGGACACGCCCGTCGCACCTACTGGATGGCCCTTGGCTTTCAGACCGCCTGAAACATTAATAGGCAAACGGCCACCCAATTCTGTCAGGCCCTCACGGATGGCTTCACCGCCCTTGCCCTTAGGTTTGAGGCCGATGGATTCATAGATCAGCAATTCAGCAATGGTGAAACAATCATGCACTTCGGCAAAGTCGATATCATCATGGGTAACCCCAGCCATTTCGAAGGCCTGACGGAAGGATTCCCGTGGCCCTTCAAAATCGGTCATGTTGCGGCGGGACATGGGCAGGAAGTCATTAACATGGGCCGCCCCACGAAATGCGATGGAATGGGTAAAATCGCCTTCCATGTCATCGGCCACCATGATCATCGCTGCGGCCCCATCGGTGATCAATGAGCAATCGGTGAGGCGCAATGGTGGGGCAATAAGGGGATTCTTCTCAGAGACATTGTTGCAAAATTCAAAACCCACATCTTTTTGCATATGGGCAAGGGGGTTACGGAGCCCGTGACGGTGGTTTTTGGCTGCAATCAAGGCCAATTCCTGGGAATGATCACCAAATTCCTGGAAATATTGGCCGGCAACACGGCCAAAGATGGCGGGGAAGCTCATGCCACCTTCTTCCTTCTGATAGGATGCAGAGCCCAAAGACTCAGTGACGCCAGCAGTGTCCCGTGAGGTCATTTTTTCCGCACCGACCACCAGAACAACACGGGCATCTCCGGAACGGATGGCATTTCGGGCGGAATAAACAGCAGCCGAACCACTGGCACAGGCATTTTCGCAACGTGTGGCAGGTTTGAAGCGAAGTCCCTCATCGGCCTGGAGAACCATGGAAGAAGTAAAGCCATCGGGCACCAACCCAGCATTGAAATGACCGAGATAAATGGCATCAACATCTTCTGCCTTGATGCCAGCGCTGTCGAGCGCCTCGCGGACCACGGCCACCACCATGTCCTCAAAGCTTTCCTCAAGGCGGCCAAACTTGCTGTGTCCCCAGCCAACGATCCGTGCGTCCATCATTTTTCTCCAACTAACAAGTGGGTGTGTTTGCTTGTGGCCAAGCTAGGATCATGGGGGGCCGCTGGCAATCCAAATTTTGCACCTAACGCCAGTGTCTTCTTGCACAAGCAAATTTGTGGCCGTGACATCACGGACAATCAACGCCATCATGGGATGTCTTCTTCAATGATCGAACAAAAGCCACATTCATGCTTGCCACCATTCTCTCCGCCATCGCCCCCGTCTTTGCCATTATCATGGTGGGGATGTTGCTTGGCCGTCTCGGCTTTCCTGGCCCAGAATTTTGGCGTGGTGCTGATAGGCTTTGCTATTGGGTCCTTTTTCCCTGCCTCCTCTTTGCGAAGATCTCTGAATTGGAAATTTCCTTAGATTTGGTGGCCATGATTGCAGGATCTGCTTATCTTGGGTTTGCCGCCAGCCTTATTTTTGTTCTCTTAACCACCAAGCTCATGGCCATGGACCAGCCATTACGAACCTCGGTTCTGCAAGGTGGTTGTCGGCATAACACCTTTGTGGCCTTGGCCATTGCCCAAGGATTGTTTGG
>DKOD01000065.1 GCA_002469865.1 Alphaproteobacteria bacterium UBA7371
CATGCTCGTGCCCCCGGACAAGGTCTTAACTTCTGCTCAGGATGTCGCCCAGAAATTGTCGCATGGACCAAGAACAGCCGCCATGAATGGGAAGAGATTATTGGCCCAAGCATTAACGTCCCCTTTGGATGAGCAACTTAATCATGAAGCACACCACGTCGCCGAGGCGCTGGGTCATCAGGAAGGACGGGAGGGGATATCGGCTTTTTTGGAAAAACGACGACCCAATTTTAAAGGCCGCCAGTCATAAATTTTTGTATGAGGGCAATGTGATTGGCTCGGACGTCCCTGTCGCAAGATCAAACAACACGCCCTGACCAGAACCGACACCACGCCCAGTGATGGCACTGATGGTGACCTGATGGGTCACCATGATAACCAAGCCACCGTCACGTGGCAGACCCGCAAGCTTGGCTTCAAGTGCGTTGAGATACACACCCTTTTTGCCAGGTTTTGTAAAAAAAGAATTCAAACCAAGAAAGTCTTCAACAGGCCCAATATTCATCAATTCTGCTGTTTCGCGGCAGCGGCACCACTGGCTGGTATAAATGGGATGGGACCAATTGACGAATTGGGACTTGATGAAGGTGCCTATGTTTCGGGATTGTTGGCGACCACGCTCATCAAGATTTCGTTGGGTGCTACAATCATTGACCTTAAAATTTCCTGGGTCACCCATGCCTGGGGCAAGGGCATGGCGGATGAACAAGACCTTGCCCTTTACGTCTTCAACAGCATTGGCAGGTACGGCAGCAAAAATCAGACATAAGGATATGATGATCAAACGCATGAATGGCTCCTTCACATAGAGGCAAAAAATAGGCCCCGCGTCAGGAATTTCCATTGCTGAAAACCGATCTTTTGGATATGGCGATTTCACCCGTATCGTGCGTGCCCATCGCTGGGAAACAAATACAGCTTTTATTTGTTTCATGACTGGCGACAAGCAACGACGTAGAGGGCTCCCTGTCCGAAATGGTTCGGCGGGAAGGCAACTACATCATTGCTCTGGCATCATGCTGTCTTCGGGGGGCATGCCCATGCCATCAAGATTGCGTTAATATTTTGGGGATGTGAGGGGCATGAACAGGACTTTAGAAGCAGCATTGCATGGCCGTGAGATCAACACACCTTGTTTGGTGTTGGACATTCCGCGCGTTGGTGCCAATTACCGAAATTTTGCCCATGCCATGGACGGCATGGATGTGTATTACGCCGTTAAGGCAAACCCACATCCTGCCATTTTGCAATGTTTGGCTGATGCAGGGTGTAATTTTGATTGTGCCTCCAGGGAAGAAGTTGAAATGGTCCTTCGCACCGGGGCGGGTGCGCAACAGATTTCCTTTGGCAGCACCATGAAAAAAGCCAAAGATATTGCTGAAACTTTTGCCTTAGGTGTGAGGCTCTATGCCTTTGATGCAGAAGAAGAGGTTCACAAGCTTGCAGCCAATGCCCCTGGTGCAGACGTGTTCTGCCGTATCCTGACCAATCCAGATGGCGCCGGTGCCCTTTGGCCTTTGACCCGAAAATTTGGCTGCGATGATGAAATGGCCATATCTCTTTTGGAGCTTGCTAAACAATTGGGGTTGAACCCACGTGGTGTGTCATTTCATGTGGGCTCCCAACAGACCAATATGGCTGCATGGGATGCTGCCATCCGCCAAGCATTTGGAATTTTTGAAGAATTGGACACCAAGGGCATAGGCTTGGATTTGGTCAATATTGGGGGCGGCTTTCCCACCGATTTTGGTGATGGAGAAACACCTTCATTTCATGAATATGGTGCCAGCATTAATGACGGTTTGATGCATTATTTTGGCGACCGAAAATTGCGTATTATTGCAGAACCTGGTCGTGCCATCGTTGGCGATGCTGGAATTATTGCCAGTGAGGTCGTGCTTGTTTCCCGCAAGGCACGCCATGACAGCTACCGATGGGTGTATATTGATATTGGCAAATATCATGGTCTTGCAGAAACAGAGGATGAGGCGATCCGCTATCACGTGAATGCACCCATGGTTTCTGGTGACTTAAGCCCCACGATCTTGGCTGGGCCGACTTGTGACTCGGTCGATACCATGTATGAAAAAAACCCCGTGCCCTTGCCCGAAGGCCTAAAAGCCGGAGACATGGTCTATCTCCATGACACAGGCGCCTATACCAGCACCTATTCATCGGTTGGTTTTAATGGTTTTCCGCCACTTGATGTGAAGTTGCTCGATGAGATTTTGGGGGAAAATCTTAGGAAATATCCTTAGGGCCAACCCCCGGCACAGGCAGCCCAGTTGCCAATATTATTCATGTTCTTGGTGATGCGCTTACTACGCTGGTTCTGGGCGAATGGTTTGCGCAAGGAGGGTGCTGGCAAGACGGCCGCAAGCCGTGCTGCTTGATCGGCCGTTAAAGCAATGGGCTTAATGCCGTAATAATGTTGGGCAGCCGCAGCAACGCCAAAGTGGCTTGGTCCAAATTGGATGATGTTGAGGTAGATTTCCATGATGCGGCTCTTGCGCTGAAACAGCTCCAACCACGGCACCAGGGTGTATTCTGCGGCTTTGCGGAACATGGAGCGGCTGGGCAGGAAAAATAGGTTTTTGACGGTTTGCATGGATATGGTGCTGGCACCACGTAGGCGTTCGCCATCCTGCCAATCTTCAATAGCCTCACCCAATTGTTGAAAATCAAACCCAACATGATGACAAAAATTATTGTCCTCGGAGGCAACAACCGCCTGCACCATGTTGGGGGAAATCGCTTGCAAATCCACCCATTCTTGGGACGCATTTTTTGTTGCCAGCCACAAAGGCGTGGTTGGCGGATCCACAAAACGAAGCAAGGCCAAATAAGTGACCGCAAGCCCATAGGGTATCAGAAGGACCAGCATGATAACGAGTGCTGGTCGGCGCCAATTGGTCATGTTGGTCCTTTGCACGATGACATCATTACCAATGGACATCTTGGCATTCTTGGTGCTTCCTGTCAGGGCAGAAGATGCAAAAAGGGGGGAGTATGTCGGAAGAATTCATCAAATTGTCCCATCATGATGGCGGCATCGCAGAATTGAGGCTCGCCAATGGGCCAAAGCGCAACCCATTATCCTCAGAAGTGCTCTCCCACATGGGCGGGCTGTTGGATGAGGTTGCAACAGATCAGAAAGTTGGTGCTTTGCTCATCACCCATGATGGCCCAGCATTTTCTGCTGGCCATGATTTGAAGGAATTGCGCGCAAATCGTGATGATTCCCAATTTGTGGCGGATCTTTTTGCCCAATGTTCGGTGGTGATGAAGAAAATTGTTCGCCTTCCAAAGCCTGTGATTGCTCTTGTCGATGGCATCGCCACGGCTGCTGGTTGTCAGATGGTGGCGTCATGCGATTTGGCTTTTGCCAGTCGGGCGGCTGAATTTGGGACGCCTGGTGTCAAAATTGGGCTCTTTTGCTCCACGCCCATGGTGGCCTTATCTCGGAAAGTTGGCCGCAACACAGCCATGGAAATGCTGCTCACCGGGCGCCATTTGGGTGCGGAAGAAGCTGCCCAAAAGGGCCTGATCAACGGGGTGGTTGAAGCAGAAAAGCTTCAGGCCCATGGCCTTGATATTGCCAGGTTGATTGCCTCTTTCTCCCACAACACCTTGGCGATAGGCAAAGAAGCCTTTTACCGTCAGATTGAGATGGATCTTGATGATGCTTATGATTATGCGAGCCAAGTCATGGCCCATAATATGGGGTTGGATGATGCCAGCGAGGGAATTTCTGCTTTCTTAGAAAAGCGCCAACCATCTTGGAAAAACCAATAGGAGTAAGTCCATGGATCAGTTCCAAAATAATGATCTTGATGCTTTTTGGATGCCGTTCACGGCCAACCGGGATTTTAAAGAAAATCCCCGCATGCTGGTGTCAGCAGATGGCCTCTATTATCGTGAGAGCGAGGGTCGTCGAATTCTTGATGCCGCCGCAGGCCTTTGGTGTGTCAATGCGGGCCACAACCATCCCAAAATTAAAAAGGCTATTACTGATCAATTGGACGAATTGGATTACGCCCCCAATTTTCAATTTGGCCATCCATTGGCCTTTAAGCTTGCCAACAAATTAAAACAATTTTTCCCTGGTGATCTTAACCATGCCTTCTTCACCTCATCGGGCTCAGAATCGGTTGATACCGCCCTTAAGATTGCCTTGGCATACCAACGGGCAAAGGGGCAGGGTTCCCGGACAAGGTTAATTGGGCGTGAGCGTGGTTATCATGGCACGGGCTTTGGCGGCATCTCTGTGGGGGGGATTGTCAAAAACCGCATGTATTTTGGGTCCTTGCTGGCGGGCGTGGACCATCTGCGCCACACCTATCAGCCAGAGCATGGTCGCTTCATCAAGGGGCAGCCTTCCCATGGTGCAGAATTGGCCGATGATTTGCTTCGTCTTATCGCCCTTCATGATGCCTCAACAATCGCTGCGGTGATTGTCGAGCCCATGGCGGGGTCCACAGGCGTGCTCATTCCTCCTTTGGGCTATTTGGAACGCCTCCGTGAAATCTGCGACCAACATGGTATTTTGCTTATTTTTGACGAGGTGATTTCAGCCTATGGGCGGTTGGGTTACACCTCAGCTGCCGAGCGGCTGAATGTTATTCCTGACCTCATGGCCACGGCCAAAGGCCTGACCAATGGCGTGGTGCCCATGGGCGCGGTCATGGCCCGCCAACATATTTATGACACCATGATGGAGCAAGCCGATGCACCTATCGAATTGTTTCATGGCTATACCTATTCAGGTCATCCCCTGGCCTGTGCTGCGGCATTGGCAACAATCGCGGCATATGAAGAAGAAAAGATGTTTGACCATGCTGCCCGCCAAGAAGAGGTCTTTGCCCGCCATGTTCACGGTTTGCAGGATGCCCGTCATGTTGCCGACATCAGAAGTTGGGGCTTGGTGGCTGGTATCGAACTTCATCCAAGAGAGGGGGCTGTTGGTGCTCGGGGCATGGCGCTTATGAAAGCCTGTTATGCCCATGGGGTTATGGTGCGCTTCTCCGGGGATATTATCGCACTCTCGCCACCATTGATGATTGGGGAGGAAGAAATTATCTCCATGGTGGCGACCATCCGCAAGAGCCTAGATGAGGTAGAATAACCCATGCTGCGCCTCTTGGTTCTTTTGCTGGGTATGGTGGG
>DKOD01000111.1 GCA_002469865.1 Alphaproteobacteria bacterium UBA7371
TTGTTTGACAGCAAAGCTGGCATCAACATCCCAGCCCATCGGCGCCGCATGGGCATGATTTTTCAAGAAGCACGTCTGTTCCCTCATATGGATGTGCTGGGCAACCTTCGTTTTGGGTGGCGCCATCGGAAAGGGCGGGGGGTGAGCGGTCTTGAAGAATCCCGAATTATTGATCTTCTTGGCATTGGACATTTGCTCAATAGGCGGCCCCAATTTCTATCAGGCGGTGAGCAGCAGCGTGTGGCGATTGGTCGGGCGCTGTTAAGCCACCCACAAATGTTGCTGGCCGATGAACCTTTGGCGTCGCTTGATCAAGCAAGAAAAAATGAAATTTTGCCATATTTTGAGCGGCTTAACGCAGAGCTTGGCATGCCCATGCTGTATGTCAGCCATGACCCGGTGGAGGTGGCGCGGCTGGGAAGTCATATTGTTGCTTTGGAAGATGGCCAGGTCAGGGCCCAGGGTGATGCGCTCACCATTCTCCATGATCCCGACGTGAACCCGATGGGTGTTCGGGCAGCTGGCGCGGTCATCATGGCCAGCTTGATGACCCATGAGGATGACGGCATCAGCATCTGCAAGGCGGGGGAGAATTTCCTTTATTTGCCTCATATTGACGCCTTGCCAGGGGCGCGTTTGCGTCTGCGGGTTCCAGCCTCTGATGTGATGTTGGCCAAGGGGAAAAAGCCCAAACAGATTTCCAGCCTCAATATTCTGCTAGGTCGGGTTGTTGGCATGCGTGGTGGCACAGGGCCGGGCACATTGGTGTCTGTGGAGACAGGTTCAGGTCTTATTCTGGCCAGGGTGACGAGAAGGGCGGCCATGCAGATGAATCTTCAAGTTGGTGATGATTGTTATGCCCTCATCAAGGCCCTATCCGTCGCCCCGGAAAACATTGGTCAGACATCTTAATCAGACACAGCCAAGAAATTCATTTGCCTGGATCGGTCTTTTGTCTTCTTATTGTGGAAAGTGCATTTTTGGAGGGGCCGATGCTAGGATATGCCAGTGTGATGATTGCTGCCGGTATTGGCATTCCGGTGATGGCGGCATGTTCCGCTGCCCTGGGGCGTCATCTCGGAAACCCTATTCTGGCCGCCTCGATCATGTTTTCTGGGGCGTTGGTTGTTGCGGTGACCACCTTATTGATCCAAGGCAATATCCCCTTGTCCAAACTTGCCACTTCACCCAAATATTATTTGTTTGGTGGCGTCTTTATTGCCTTTTATGTGTTGTCCATCACCTTTGTGGCCCCCAAATTTGGGGTGGGTAATGCGGTCTTTTTTGTGTTGTTGGGGCAATTGGTGAGCACGGTAATCATTGACCATTTTGGTTTTTTGGGGGCCCGGGTGACGCCCCTTGATGGCATGCGGCTGCTTGGTATTTTGTTCATGAGCATCGGGATCTGGCTCACCCAAAAAGGGTAATTTTTTACTTCAATAATACTTGAACTATTCGTGTTATGGGTTCATAAACCCATGAGTTATGTGGTCACGACGTGAGGGGTTCAAGATGCGTATTGCCATCAATGGTGTGGGAAGAATTGGCAAGCTGGTTGCCCGCTTCATGTTGGAGCGCGGTGATGACTTTGAGCTTGTGGCACTCAATGACAAGCTTGGAGACCCTCAGCAACATGCGTTGTTGCTGGAGTTCGATTCGGTCCATGGACGTTGGGACCGGTCCGTTGGGTTCGATGACAATCATGTTGTTCTGGATGGCCGTTCCATCCCGGTGACCCGGCATGATCATATTGAAGATTGGGATCTCAAAAGCTTGGGTGTGGATCTGGTTCTGGATTGCACAGGCAAGTTCAAATCAGAAGAATTGGTGGCACCTTATTACAAGGCAGGCGTCAGCAAGGTTCTGGTCTCAGCGCCGATCAAAACCGACAATGCCCTTAACCTTGTTTATGGCGTGAACCACCATCTTTACCAGCCAGATCAACATCATCTGATCACGGCCGCAAGCTGCACCACCAATTGCGTGGCGCCTGTTGTGAAGGTCATCCATGAAGAATTTGGGATTCGTCATGGCTCCATCACCACGATCCATGACATCACCAACACCCAGACAATTATTGATCGGCCGGCCAAGGACAGCAGGCGTGCCAGGGCCGCGCTGAGTTCCATGATCCCCACAACCACAGGTTCAGCCACCGCCATTACGGTGATTTATCCCGAGCTCAAGGGTCGGCTTAATGGGCATGCGGTACGCGTGCCCCTATTAAATGCATCATTGACCGATTGTGTGTTTGAGGTTGAACGACCAACCAATGTGAAAGAAGTGAACGAAAAGCTCGCCCATCACGCCGCGAATGGTTTGCAAGGCATTCTTGGTTATGAGGAGCGCCCGTTGGTTTCAGCAGACTACCTAAATGACCCACGTTCCTCCATCATCGATGCAGGCTCCACCATGGTTGTGAACGAAACCCAGGTCAAAATTTATGCCTGGTATGACAACGAATTTGGTTATGCCAAGCGCATGGTGGATATCGCGGCCATGATCCAGGATGCGGCATGAGCATCACAAATATGCCACAACAGCAGGGTCTGGCGGCCTATGTCGCGGTAACGGCCGCCTATTGGGCATTCATGTTGACCGATGGCGCCCTGCGCATGCTTGTGCTTTTGCATTTTCATCTTTTGGGCTTTAGCCCGCTCCAGCTTGCCTATTTGTTTCTTCTTTATGAATTCATGGGCGTGGTAACGAATTTGGCTGCAGGCTGGCTTGCTGCCCGCTTCGGTTTGGCCGCAACGCTCTATGCGGGTTTGTCTTTTCAGGTGGTGGCCCTGGCCTTTTTGTATGCCATGCCCGGGGATATCGAGATGATCTGGGCGGTGGTCTATGTGATGCTTGTCCAAGGGCTTTCAGGAATTGCCAAAGATTTGGCCAAAATGTCATCAAAATCGGCGGTGAAGCTGCTTGCCCCAGACCGTCCCGGTAGCCTTTTCCGTTGGGTGGCCATGCTTACTGGCTCCAAAAATGCGGTCAAAGGTTTGGGTTTCTTCATTGGTGCGGCATTGCTGGCCTTGATTGGCTTTGACGGTGCGGTCCTGTCCATGGGGTTGGTGTTGTTTGCCATCCTATTGGCGGTTTTGGCCTTCATGCCCTCAGGCCTTCCCTCGGGCAAAAAGGAGGCAAAATTCAAAGATGTGTTTTCCAAAGACCGGCGGGTCAATATTCTTTCCTTGGCCCGGATGTTTTTGTTTGGAGCCAGGGATGTCTGGTTTGTGGTGGGGATCCCCATTTTCTTTTATGGGGCCCTGTCTGATGGTAGCCCAGAAGCGAACAAACAGGCTTTTTTCATCATCGGCATGTTCATGGCCGCCTGGATCATAGGCTATGGTGTCATTCAAGCCCTTGCACCAAAGTTCTTTAAAAACAGAGCCCATGACGAAAAGGCCATCACCGGGCTTGCCAGCAGTTTGCTGCTTGGCGTGGTGCTTATTCCTTTGGCTCTTGGCGGTTTGCTGTGGGTGATGGGTGCCGATGTCGGCCATGTGGTGGTGGCCGTGGTGGCATTAAGCCTGCTTGGCTATGGGGCGGTGTTTGCGCTCAATTCTTCTGTGCATTCCTATCTGATTTTGGCCTTCACATCCGGGGAACGCGTGACCATGGATGTGGGCTTTTATTACATGTCCAACGCCGCTGGCCGGTTTCTGGGAACCTTGTTGTCTGGGGTCAGCTACAGCCTGGCGGGCGTGGCGGGATGCCTGATTGTGTCGGGGCTGATGGCCTTGGCAAGTTTCATCTGCGTGCGCCGCCTGAAACAGGTTTAGACCCAGGCCAACCTTTCAGGCCAACCTTTTAGGCCAACCTTTTAGACGCGCCCATGATGGTCCTCAGCCAGATGTCAATTACGCTTTCTTGGCGTGGCGCTTGCGCTCATGAATATCCAGATAACGCTTGCGCAAACGGATGTGGTTGGGGGTTACTTCCATCAATTCATCATCGGCAATATAGGAAATGGCTTTTTCCAATGTTGGTTTTACCGGTGGGGTGAGCCGGATGGAATCATCTTTGCCTGAGGCCCGGAAGTTGGTGAGCTGCTTGGATTTAAGCGGGTTCACATCGAGGTCATTATCCCTGGAATGTTCGCCGATGATCATGCCTTGATAGACAGCTTCTTTGGGGTTGATGAACAAAAAACCACGTTCTTCCAAAGCGGCCAGTGCATAGGCCATGGCTTCGCCTTGTTCTAGCGACACCAACACACCGTTATGGCGGTTTGGGATTGGTCCTTTATGGGGTGCGTAGGAATGGAACAGGCGGTTCATCAAGCCTGTGCCACGCGTGTCGGTAAGAAATTCACCAAAATACCCCGTGAGGCCCCTGGTGGGGGCCAGGAAGGTGAGGCGTTGTTTGCCCACACCCGATGGCCGCATTTCTTGGAGTTCACCTTTCCGCTGGGTCATCTTTTCCACCACGGTGCCGGAATATTCTTCATCCAGGTCAATGACCACTTCTTCAATCGGCTCCATCCGCTGGCCATCTATTTCTTGAAACAGCACCCTTGGGCGGGAGATGGACAGCTCAAAGCCTTCCCGGCGCATGGTTTCCACCAACACCGCCATTTGCAATTCGCCACGACCGGCCACTTCAAAGGCATCTTTGTCGGCTGTTTCTGACACCTGGATCGCCACATTACCCTCGGCTTCTTGTTCCAGGCGCTCCCGGATGACGCGGCTTTGAACCTTTGACCCGTCGCGACCGGCTAGGGGGGAATCATTCACCGACATGGTCACCGCAATGGTGGGCGGGTCGATTGGTTGGGCGGGAAGGGCTTCGGTGATCGACGGGTCGCAAAGGGTGTCAGCCACGGTCGCTTTGGCCATGCCCGCCAAGGTCACAATGTCACCCGCATGGGCTTCGTCCACGGGCTCGCGAAGGATGCCACGAAAGGCCATCACTTTGGACACCCGAAAATTCTCAATCAATACGCCATCACGGCTTAATGCCTTGATGGATTGCCCCGGTTTGATGGTGCCCTGTTCGATGCGGCCCGTCAGCATGCGGCCAAGGAAGTTGTCCGCCTGAAGGATGGTGGCGCGCATGTTGAAGGCGCCTTGGCTGCTGACCGACGGGGCGGGCACATGATGGATGATTTTTTCCATGAGTGGCGTCATGTTTTCTCGGACGCCATCAAGTTCTTCATCGGCCCAGCCTTGCTTGCCAGAGGCATAAAGGATCGGGAATTCCAACTGCTCTTCAGATGCATCTAAGGACACAAAAAGGTCAAAAATTTCATCCAGCACCTCATCGGGACGGGCGTCGGGACGGTCCACCTTATTGATCAAAACAATGGGACGCAGCCCAAGTTTCAGGGCCTTGCCAAGCACAAATTTGGTCTGGGGCAAGGGGCCTTCGGCGGCGTCCACCAGCAACACCACACCGTCAACCATGGATAAAATACGCTCAACCTCACCGCCAAAATCTTGGTGGCCTGGGGTGTCAACGATGTTGACCCTTATGTCACCCCACAAAACAGATGTGCATTTTGCCAGAATGGTGATACCGCGCTCACGCTCCAAATCATTGGAATCCATGACCCGTTCTTCCACAAGTTGGTTTTCGCGGAAGGTGCCTGATTGCTTTAACAACACATCGCAAAGGGTGGTTTTGCCGTGGTCAACGTGGGCAATAATCGCAATGTTGCGGAGGCGCGACTGATGGGCCATGGGGAAATCTTTCAAAAAATTCAGACGAGAATTGACGTAAAATTACAGGCGGGCGCAAAATCACGTGCGCCCGCCGCATGCCTTATGGGGGGGAAGTGGGTGGATGGCAAGCCCGACTTAGGGTCTCAGCCGGCGATATACTGCCCGCCATTCACGGTCATGGTGGCGCCTGTGATGAAGCCAGCTTGCTCGGAGGCAAGGAAAGCAACCATGGCGCCAATTTCCTCGGCCTTGCCCAAGCGTCCCACGGGAATGCTGGCGATGATGCCCTCTAGCACCTTTTCTGGAACAGCAGACACCATGTCGGTGTCGATATAGCCCGGCGCGATGCAGTTCACGGTGATGCCCTTGCGCGCGGTTTCCTGGGCAAGTGCTTTGGTAAAGCCAATGACACCGGCTTTGGCAGCAGAATAGTTGGTCTGTCCCATCTGGCCCTTTTGGCCATTGATGGAGGAGATGGAGATCACCCGGCCAAACTTGCGTTCACGCATGCCATCAAGCAATGGCTTGGTCATAAAGAAGAGGGAATTGAGGTTGGTGTTGATCACATCCATCCACATCTCGCTTGTCATTTTATGCATCATGGCATCCCTGGTGATGCCAGCATTATTGACAACCACGTCCACAGGGCCAAGTTGCTTTTCCACCTCGGCAATGCCCTCGGCACAGGCTTTTTCCTTGCCCACGTCCCACTTAAAGGTTTTGATGCCAGTCATTTCTGTGAAGCTTTTTGCCCGCTCCTCATTGCCAGCAAAATTGGCGGCCACGGTGAAGCCTGCAGCCTGAAGGCAGGTGGAGATCGACGCGCCGATGCCGCGTGTGCCGCCGGTGACTATTGCTACTCTGGACATGGAAATTTCCCGTGATGCTGATGTTAGACATTTCTTCATTCCAGAAGAAACCCAATGCCACAACCCAAAAGCGGGGGATTTAGCCTAAAGAATTGGTGGGGTTTGGCCTATTTCTGTCTCACAAAAGCTAAGGTGACACTGCCCAATGTTATGCCAAACTTACTGACCGTGGCTCTGTTGAGCACCACATCATCGGATTGGCGGAACATCCAGTCGTCAAAATGCATTTCAATTTCCCGACCGCCAATGGTTAAGGCAAGGTCATAGGACCAATTCAAAGCATTGCCGGATTCTCCACCTTTGGCCTTGCCAATAACATCTGCCGCAACCCCCTCATAGGAACCGTCACCCAAGCGGGTGATCGTCCAAACCCTATTTTGCAATTCGCCATCATCATAAACAAAATCTTCATCTAAGGTAAGTGTGTCCCCGGACACCTTACCTTCAATGGTCACGGTGAATTGGCGCTTAATCTTGCCAAAACGGTCTTCAAACAGACCATAGGCCTTGGTGGTGCCGTCAAAATATTCAAACAGATCGAAGGTCGGCTCTGATTTCTTAAAATCAGCCAACTTCATCGGTGCGCAAGCAGCAAGTAGTCCCATGAGCAGAGCCCCAACTAGGTATTTCATCAAAATTCCACATCCTTTGGACATGTTTCACTCTGAGAATATGTAGTTCAGGCCCGGAAAATGGCGAATTCCTGCGTCAGTTTAACGGCACCAATTTGTTGCCTTCTTCCTCAAACTGAATGATGCCACCGGACAGGTGGCTCACATTTTCAAAACCAACCTGTTCCATCAATGCGCGGCCAAGCATGTTGGTGCGGCTGCCTGACCGACAATAGAGCACGAAAGCTGTATCGCTGGTGGGCACAAGGGACATGAATTTCTCTTGAAAATCAGGCATCAGGCGGCCGGACTCATCAAATGCCGTCACGGTGGCAGCGCCTTCAATAACACCGGTTTCCTTCCATTCCTCGGGTCGGCGAATATCGATGATGACAACGCCTTCTTTCTGGGCGGTAAGCAGGCCCTTGGAATCCAACTGCCCAAGACTTGCCGGCATGCTCACTGCCATGAGTTCGACCGCAAAATATAACGTGGCATTGGGCGGTATCGCACCACCAGCGCCCCGGGCGCCATAACCTAATTCTGGTGGGATGATGAGGTCGCGCTGTTCGCCCACCTTCATGCCTTCAATGCCTTGTTCCCAACCCGGGATAACCTGGCCACTGCCGAGCACAAAATCGATCGGTGTGCCTCTTTTGCGGGAATTATCAAATTCCGTGCCATCCTCCAGCTTGCCCACATAATGGACGGCAACCTTCATGCCTTTTTCGGCAACGGGACCGTCGCCTTGTTTGGTGGTGGTGATTTGCAATTCATTGGCCATGGCTTCCCCCGGCAGTTGAAACAGGGTCACGGCCAGGCAAACGGCGGCAAAAAAATTGATAAAGCGCATGCTTGATGGGATCATCACGGGCTATCCTGTATGTGTGGTTTTGTGTTGAAACATGACCCACCCATGGCATGGACAGTAAGCTGGGACAAGGAAAGAACATGGAAATGATGACGCGTTACTTACCTATCCTTGATTGGGGGCGCCGCTATCGTGCTGATCAGCTCGGCGACGACCTTCTTGCTGCCTTGATCGTCACCATCATGTTGATCCCCCAATCCCTGGCCTATGCTTTGCTTGCAGGCTTGCCGGCGGAAGTTGGGCTTTATGCTTCTATTTTGCCCCTGCTGGCCTATGGCTTATTTGGCACATCACGGGCCCTGGCGGTTGGCCCGGTGGCCGTGGTGTCTTTGATGACGGCTGCAGCCATTGGCAATTTGGGTCCGTTGGACATGGAAACCAAAATTGTTGCGGCCATGTCGCTGGCTCTTATTTCTGGCGTCATGCTGACCTTAATGGGGGTCATCAGGCTTGGCTTTTTGGCCAATTTCCTGTCCCATCCTGTGATTTCTGGGTTCATCACCGCCTCGGGCCTGATCATCGCCGCCTCCCAGGTGAAACATATCCTTGGTGTTGATGCCTCTGGCCATAACCTGTTGGTGGTGTTGTTCGCCCTGAGCCAACATTTGGGCGACGCCAACGTCATCACCATGATCCTGGGGGTCAGCGCCACCATCTTTTTGTTTTGGAACCGGCAGCATTCAAGCCCATTATTGCAAAAATTGGGCATGGGGGCCAAGCTTGCTGATGTGTTCACCAAGGCAGGGCCCGTGGCTGCGGTGGCAGCCACAACCTTAGCGGTTTATCTGCTGAATTTGCATGGGCAAGGTGTGGCTATTGTTGGCCAAGTTCCCCAGGGCATTCCCGCTCTTCAATTGGCCGTGCCTCCAGGGGGCATGTTGGTGCAATTGATGTTGCCGGCCTTTTTGATCTCGGTGGTGGGGTTTGTGGAATCGGTGTCGGTGGCCCAAACATTGGCGGCCAAAAAAAGAGAGCAAATTAAGCCTGACCAAGAATTGATTGCCCTTGGGGCCTCCAACATTTTCTCATCCGTGGGTGGGGGTTATCCGGTGACCGGTGGTTTTGCCCGTTCGGTCGTGAATTTTGATGCCGGTGCGGCCACCCCGGCTGCAGGCATGTTCACCGCCATTGGCATTGCCATGGCCACCTTATTTCTCACGCCACTTTTGTATTTTCTGCCCAAAGCCACCCTTGCTGCGACCATCATTGTCGCGGTTCTGTCATTGGTTGATTTCAAATCCTTAGGCCGGGCATGGCGCTATTCCAAAGCGGATTTTGCCGCCCAGGCGGGCACCATCATCCTGACCTTAATGGTGGGGGTGGAGGCAGGTATTATAGCAGGCGTCCTGATCGGGATTTTCTTGGTGCTTTACCGCATGTCAGCGCCCCATGCTGCGGTGGTGGGGTTGGTTCCTGGCACACAACATTACCGCAACATCCTTCGCCATCATGTGATCACCTCGCCCCATATATGGTCCCTGCGCATTGATGAGAATTTGGTTTTTGCCAATGCCAGGCGGCTCGAGGAATTGGTGCTTGGTGCGGTGGCCGACCACCAACAAATCACCGATGTCGTGCTGATGTGTCCGGCGGTAAGTTTCATCGATTTTAGCGCCTTGGAAGCCCTAGAAGAGCTCAATCATCGTCTCGAAGATGCCGGTGTGCGGCTTCATTTGTCGGAGGTGAAGGGGCCGGTGATGGATCAATTGCAGCGCTCGGATTTTTTGCATGGGCTTACCGGAGACATTTTTTTGTCACATCATGAAGCCATGTTGGCCTTAGATCCGGAGCGGTTTGGGAAGGAGTCATAGGCATGGCCACGTCCTATGAAAGTCATTTTATCAAGTTGGGTGGGGACGAATTGCATGTTCGCACCCTCGGGGACCCGAGCCTGCCGCATTTGCTTTGCGTCCATGGGCTGACAAGATCAGGCCGGGATTTTGACCATGTGGCACTGGCTTTTCAGCATGACTTCTTTGTGATGATGCCCGATTTGCCCGGCCGTGGTTTGTCCACTTGGTCCAATAATCCGGAAGAAACCTATCGTTTACCCCGTTATGCGGAACAAATGGCCCAATTGATGGACCATTTTGGAAGTAGGCATGTTTTTTGGTTGGGCACATCATTGGGCGGCTTGATCGCAATGCATGGGGCAGGGGGGGTGCTGATGGGTCGGCTTGCCGCCATCATCCTTAACGACGTGGGGCCAGTCATTCCCACAGAAACCGCCCAATTGATCGCTGATTATACCGCCCATCCCCAAATTTTTGACCGTCCATCCGACATGCTTGATCATGTCCGGGATATGTACCAGCTATTTGGCGTGCAATCGGAACAGGAATGGAAAATCTTTTTGCGCCGAAGCCTTCGGCGCACCGATGATGGGCGTTTCACCTTTCAACA
>DKOD01000015.1 GCA_002469865.1 Alphaproteobacteria bacterium UBA7371
GGCTGGGCGACATACAGATGCCCCTTCTCCACCAATTCCGGCATCTGCCGGAAGAAGAATGTCAAAAGCAGAGTGCGGATATGGGCACCATCCACATCGGCATCGGTCATGATGACAACCTTATGGTAGCGCAATTTGTCCACATTAAAGTCCTCGCGGCCAATGCCAGTCCCCAAGGCAGTGATCAAGGTACCTATTTCTTGGGAAGACAGCATGCGGTCAAAACGGGCACGCTCGACATTCAAAATTTTGCCCCGCAGGGGCAGGACCGCTTGGCAGGAACGGTCACGGCCAAGTTTTGTGGAGCCTCCGGCGGAATCACCTTCCACCAAATAAAGCTCACTCTTGGTGGGGTCTTTTTCTGAACAATCAGCCAATTTTCCCGGCAAGGAAGCAATATCAAGCGCACCTTTTCTTCGGGCCAGCTGGCGCGCCTTGCGGGCCGCCTCTCGGGCTGCCGCTGCCTCCACCACTTTTGAGACCAGAACACGGGCATGGTTGGGGTTTTCCTCAAGCCACCTTTCCAGGGTTTCATTGACCACCGATTCCACCACCGGACGAACCTCGGAAGAAACCAATTTTTCTTTTGTCTGGGATGAAAATTTTGGGTCGGGAACCTTCACCGACAACACGCAGGTGAGGCCTTCACGAATGTCATCACCTGTCAGCGCGACTTTTTCTCTCTTCGCGATACCGCTTGATTGGGCATAATTATTGACCTGCCGCGTCAACGCACCCCGAAAGCCTGCCAAATGAGTTCCGCCATCTTTTTGGGGAATGTTGTTGGTAAAACAGAGCACATTCTCGTGATAGCCTTCATTCCACACCATGGCACAATCCACGACCACACCATCACGCTCCCCCCGGAGCAAAAGTGGCTCTGGAATGATCAAGGTTTTGTTGCGGTCAAGATATTCCACAAAAGATTTGGTGCCGCCCTCATAGAACAACTCGCTTTCGCGAACTTCGGATGGGCGTTCGTCTCGTATCATAATCCGTACGCCATCGTTCAAAAAGGCAAGTTCGCGAAGACGATGTTCCAGACGCTCAAATTCAAAATCAAGGTTGGAAAATGTCTGTGTCGATGCCAGAAAGGTGACCTGGGTTCCCTTTTTGCCATCGGCGGGACCAATGACCTTTAAGGATTCGCCATCACGCTCACCATGGACAAAACGCACATAATGCTCATGCCCATCCCGCCAGACCCGCAATTCCAGCCATTCGGAAAGGGCATTAACAACCGACACGCCCACGCCATGTAGACCACCAGATACTTTATAGGCGTCGTCATTAAATTTGCCGCCAGCATGGAGCTGGGTCATGATCACTTCAGCCGCAGAAACACCTTCCTCGGCATGGATGTCGGTGGGAATGCCCCGGCCGTTATCAGTCACACTTACAGATGAATCCGCATGGATGGTGACCGTGACGATGTCACAATGGCCTGCCAAGGCTTCATCAATGGCATTATCCACCACCTCGTAAATCATGTGATGGAGGCCCGAACCATCATCGGTATCACCGATATACATGCCAGGTCTTTTGCGAACGGCCTCAAGACCCCGCAAAACCTTAATAGAATCCGCACCATATTCTTGTTGTTGGTCGCTCATGAGCCTGCCAAATCACCTAAAATTTTGTTCACCCCCACCATACCAGACCCAGCATTGAGGTCTAGCCGCTGCGCACCGAAACCTTGCCATCTGCCACCGACACAAACAGTGCATTCTCCCCAAAATCCTCAAACAACCTTGCTTCTGTGCCGGTAAGGAATGCTTGGGCATGCAAACCCGTCAGGGCGCCAGCCAGTGCATGACGGCGGTTGGGATCAAAATGGGCGGCAATTTCATCCATTAAGACGAGAATCGGCATCTTTCCCTTGGCGGCACGCAAGATGCGGATATGGGCAAGCAATATGCTGACCAACAAGGCCTTTTGCTCCCCGGTGGAACATTGGTCAGCCGGCATGTCTTTTTCACGATAACATGCCGCCAAATCTGCCCGATGGGGACCCACCAAAAGACGCCCAGCATCGCGGTCCTGCCCCCGCCGCTCCGCAAGCAAAACGGCATAATCGTCATGCTGGGCCATCCCACCCCAATCTTCCCCCAAAAGGGGGCCAAATGGCTTGATAATTTCGAGCCCGCAGCCTGGAAATCCCTCAAAAGCTATTTGCAAGTCCTCAGCAATCATGCGCGCCCATTCGGCGCGGTTTTGGGCCAAGCCCATGCCTGCCGCGGCAAGCTGCGCTTCCACGGGCCTTAGCCATTGGTCGTCGGACCCCATCTCCAATATCCGAATTCTTTCCCTATTGAGGCGTTCAAAACGGGAAGCCAGCTGCGCATGGTCTGGAAATAACGATAGAACCAAACGGTCCAAAAAGCGACGGCGTTCGCTGGCTGCATCCACAAACAAGCGGTCATGTTTGGGGGTCAACCAAGTAACCGCCACATGATCTCCAAAATGGCTTAGGCTGGCATCAGCCCCATCAATGCGTGCAAGTCGGCGGCCTGGCTGGTCTGGACGAACACCGGTGGTTAAAGAAAATTCGCCATCGGATCCTGAAAACAAGGCCTCCACAGCCCAACCGCCTGTGGGGTTGGATTTGCCCACCGCATCACCATGGGCTGCATGGCGAAGACCGCGTCCTGGGGTAAGAAGCGATAAGGCATCGAGAATATTGGTTTTGCCCGCACCATTAGCCCCATACAAGACCAAATGGCGGCCCGTAGGGCTTAGCCGACAGGCCGAATGATTACGGAAATTTCTGAGCTCAAATTCCTGGAGGAACAAGTCAGACGCGCATCGGCATCAGCACGAACAGCAAGCCATCATCTTCTGCCGAACGAATGACCGTTGGTGAGGCCGGATCCTTGAATTCAAATCGTGATTCTGACCCATCGAGCTGGGCATTGATGTCCAAGAGATAGCGGGCATTAAAACCGATTTCCAATGGGCTGGAATCATAATCTACCTCCAACTCTTCGCTGGCAGAGCCTGCATCAGGACTGGTGACAGAAAGTTCCAGTTTCTGAGGGGACAAGGCAAGCTTAACCGCGCGCGTTTTTTCAAAAGACACGGTGGCCACCCGGTCCACCGCCTTGGCAAAATGCTCTGGTGAAACCTTCAGCACACGATCATTATCCGATGGGATCACCCGTTCGTAATCTGGGAACGTGCCGTCAATAAGCTTGGTCGACACCACCACCATGTCAAAAACAAAACGAATGCGGCTTTCCGATAAGGAAACCTCAACCATGGGCTCTTCGCTGTCATCGAGAAGTTTGCGCAATTCACCCACCGCTTTGCGTGGGATGATCACACCAGGAATACCAAGTGACCCCTCAGGTGCCTCTTCACTGGCCATCGCCAGGCGATGGCCATCGGTGGCCACGGCACAAAGACGGCGTTCCCCATCATGCTCGCGGATGTGAAGATAAATCCCATTGAGGTAATAACGGGTTTCTTCGGTGGAAATGGCAAAGCGTGTTTTGTCGATCATCTTGGTGATGACATCGGATTCCATCTTGAACTGGTATGGAAAATCACCCTCCGAAAGGCTTGGAAACTCATCACGTGCCAAACATGCAAGCGAGAAACGTGAACGGCCAGCACGAATATGAAGGCGTTCAGCGCCTGCATCGTGATCAAGCTCAACATCAAGCCCGTCGGGAAGTTTGCGCACGATATCAAACAAAAGATGGGCTGGGGCCGTGGTGGCACCGGATTGCACCACTTCAGCGCGCACTTTTTCTTGCACCTCAATATCAAGGTCAGTGGCCGAGAAACTCAAACTGCCGTCACGTGCTTCCATAAGGACATTGGCGAGAACAGGTATGGTCGTCCGACGTTCCACGACGGACTGGACGTGGCCGAGGGCTTTAAGAAGTAGGGCGCGATCAATTGTGAGCTTCATGGAACACCAACCGGATGCTGAATCATGCGACAAGGGATGATAGAAGTAACAGGATTGTCGCCGTGGTCAAAGATGGAAATTCTAATCCTCCAAGGCGCGGCGCAATAAGGTAACATCTTCACGTATATTTTGATCCTTATCCATCAATTCGGTAACCTTCTTGATGGCATGAATCACCGTTGTGTGGTCACGCCCACCAAACTTGCGGCCGATATCTGGCAAGGATCGTTGGGTCAAAGCTTTGCACAGAAACATGGCAATTTGGCGGGGACGGGCAATGGCCTGACTTCGCCTGGCCGAATGCATGTCTGACAACCGAATATTATAATGTTCCGCGACCTTACGCTGAATTTCTTCCAAGGTGATGCGGCGGTTGTTGGCGCGCAAAAGGTCCCTCAGCACATCCTCGGCCATTTCCATATCGATGGGGCGATGGACAAGGGTGGCAAAAGCAAAAAGCCTAGTCAGCGCACCCTCCAATTCACGAACATTGGAGGTGATGCGATGGGCCAAAAACTCCAGCACCCGCTCAGATACGTGCAGGTTTTCATGATTGGCGCGCATCTGATCAGCTTTCACCTGAAGAATGCCTAGGCGCAATTCATAATCGGTGGGGTGAATATCGGCCACCAAGCCCCATCCAAGACGCGAACGGATGCGCTCTTCCATGCCCTCAAGATCGGTGGGGGAGCGGTCTGCAGAAATGATGATCTGCTTGGAATTATCAATCAACTCATTGAATGTGTGAAAAAATTCTTCTTGGGTGGAATCCTTACCGCTAATGAATTGAACATCATCAATCATCAACACATCCACAGACCGGAAAAGGTGCTTAAAATCCATCATGTTGCGGTGCCGCAGGGCAGAAATAAATTTGTACATGAACTGCTCAGCAGAACAATACATCACCCTACGCTCCGGGGTGCATTTCTGAATTTGCCAAGCAATAGCATGCATCAGATGGGTTTTGCCCAAACCAACCCCACCATAGAGAAACAATGGGTTAAATTGCACGTCTGACTGATCAGCGACGCGTCTGGCCGCTGCAAAGGCAAGCTGGTTGGATTTGCCCGTCACAAAATTCTCAAAAGTAAAGCGGCGGTCAAGATTGGTGGCCTCAGCCATGGAATTTGCCACCACAGCCGGCATGGCTGGACCACCATGTTGCTCGGGCTTGGCAATGACATCATCCACAGAAATGGCGCTGCCTTCCAGCACCATGTGGTCAATATCAACCCTTGTGATGGTGGGATCCAATTTGGCAAAAGCTGCTTGGATGGCATCCACGAAATGCGATTTGACACGATCCCGCAT
>DKOD01000115.1:0-2758 GCA_002469865.1 Alphaproteobacteria bacterium UBA7371
TTCGGGGCTCTGACTGCTGCTCATTAAGCACCGGATCCCAACCATCGCCCAATGTTTGATACAGGCCATACCAGTGATCGATGCGTAAACTTTTGCGATCACCCAAAATGGTCATCTGGGCACGATCAGAACCCACGCCACCCACACGGCCTTCTAGGGTTATATATCGCGCGCCTGCATACCAAACCGCAGATACATAATCTTCAGAATGCTTACCCTCAACAACAAGCGGCGTGCCATGAAGAGCCAAGGAACCAAAAAGTCGTTGGCAAAGATACAAAAAGTGGGAACCAACTTCACGCATGAAGCCACCTTGTTCTCGGCCTGCAAGCCAACCAGCATGACCTTGAAAAGCCCTTGGCCATTGAGAAAATTGCAAATGAATTGATGCGCCGGTAACAGCCCCAAGTTCTCCGTGGCTCATCAAACGCTCCACCTCCAAAGCATTTGGTGCCCCGGAATAAACAAAATTGACTGCCTGAAAAAATCCCTGGGATTGTGTCACAAGCTTTTCTGACTCAGTGATATCCACACCAAGTGGTTTTTCACAAAAAACCTTCCAACCCGCCCGCTGCGCCAATCCAACTTGAGTGGCATGGGTGGCAGGCGGGGTCGCCACATAGATTAGATCAATATTTGGGTGCGCATAGAAATCATGCTCTGTTTCGGCAATGGTAATATCGGGAAAATTCTTCCGAAAATTTGCCCGCGCATCTTCATGAAGATCAAAGGCAACGAGAACCTCAAAAGTTGGGTTCTCTGCCATGAGCGATGCAAAGCGCTGCCCAACCGCACCAAGCCCAACAATAGCGACACGAAATCTAGTCATTGGAATTTGTTCACCTTTTTGGTTGGAGACTTCAGAAAAAAACTCTAACACTAGGGTTTAGTTTTTTTTCAGCCAGAGCAAGAGGAAAGCAACATGCCAAATATGGTGCATATCGAAATCCAACAACCAGGAGCGCCAGAAGTTTTGGTGCCAGGTACCGGTGTTGTGCCCACCCCAGCTGACGGAGAGGTGCTCATTAAAGTTGCCTCTGCCGGGATCAACCGTCCCGACGTCATGCAGCGCGTCGGCAATTACAACCCACCCCCGGGCGTTACAAAGATCCCCGGCCTTGAAGTTGCTGGTACCATTGTCGCCATGGGCCCTAATGTCACTGGCTTTCATGAAGGTGATGAGGTTTGCGCATTGGTTGCTGGTGGTGGTTATGCAGAATATTGCGTTGCCCCAGCCGTACAAACGTTGCCGATACCCCAAGGCATCAGCATGCTGGAAGCTGGTGGCATTCCAGAGAACTACTTCACTGTTTGGACAAATGTTTTTGAACGTGGCCGGTTGAAAGCGGGCGAAACAATTTTGATCCATGGCGGCTCCAGCGGTATTGGCACCACAGCCATTCAATTGGCAAAAATATTTGGTGCCACCGTTATCACCACCGCGGGTAGCGCAGAGAAATGCGCGGCCTGCACATCCCTTGGTGCAGATCTTGCCATCAAGTACCGAGATGATGATTTTGTTGCCAAGGTGCATGATTTTACTAACGGCGCAGGCGTTAATCTTATTTTGGACATGGTTGGCGGCGATTATGTTCAGCGCAACATCAGCTGTCTCGCACTCGAAGGACGTCTGGTGCAAATCGCCTTTTTGCAACCATCAAAAAATGAACTTGATCTTCTTCCTGTCATGCTCAAGCGTCTCACGATCACAGGTTCAACCCTTCGCCCGCGAACAATTGAACAAAAAGGCGCGATTGCAGAGGAACTTCGCAAACATGTTTGGCCGCTTTTTGCCCAAGGGAAGTTGAAAGTTCTCGTCCACCAAACCTACCCGCTTGAACAAGCCGCAGCGGGCCACAGCCTGATGGAATCAAGTGACCATATTGGCAAAATCATGCTGGATTTAACCGACCGCTAATTAGGAAATCTGTCGGTCTTGGCAATAGTCCAGGAGCAATTGTTCATATAATTCGACAGCTTGTTCAAGGCGCTCGACAAAACAATATTCATCGGTCTGGTGGGCCAAATGTGGCTCACCAGGCCCAAGCACAACAAACGGGCAATTGCCAAGAAGGGGCTTCAAAAGTGCCCCATCGGTGAAAAACATCACCGTACCAGGATCATGATCAACCCCCTCAAGATGCAAACGCTGCAACAACCGCGTCACTTGGTGGTCGTCTGGGTTTGTGTAGACAGGGTTAAGGTCCACAATGATCTCGATGGAAATGTCCAAATCTTCCACGTGACTTTTCACCCAATGCAAAAGCTCTTCATGGGGTGTGTTGGGTGTCGTGCGAAAATCCAAATCAGCCCATGCTTGGTCAGGAACAGAATTGATGTTCAAACCTGCATTCATGCGACCCAAATTCATGGTGGTGGGGCCAAAAACCTCATGGACACCACCTGGAACCTGCGCAGCCTTCAGCCTGGATACTGCATCCACAAGCTTGTAAGCCGCATTATCGCCCTGTTCGGGCATGGAACCATGGGCCGTTTTTCCTGAAGCCATGAGGCGTATCCAAAAGGCACCCTTATGCCCAACCAAAGGAATATTTGAAGACGGCTCAGGGATAAGCAGCATTCCGGCTTTGAGATCGCTTCGATCCATTAATGCCTGAACACCATCACAGCCTGTTTCTTCACCACCGGTGATGACAACCAATATGCCACGCTTCAAGGCTTCACCATTGGCAATCAGACGTGAGGCAGCGATAAGCATTGCGGCCACCCCACCCTTCATGTCGGTGGTGCCACGACC
>DKOD01000115.1:3172-8291 GCA_002469865.1 Alphaproteobacteria bacterium UBA7371
GAAAGACAAATGGGATCATCTTGTGGTCCATAACGGGCAATCAAATTACCCCGTCGCTCGCCAAAAAACACCAATTCTGTCTCAAACCCTACTTCTGTGAGGAGACCATTGAGGTATTGCAAAATTTCCAATTCATCGCCCGGGGGGTTAATGCTGGCAAAACCCACAAGCTTGCTGGTGAAGTCTGTCACATCATTCATCATGGTCGGTATCGACATCATTTTGCTCCGTTAGGGTTACAGCCCAAGATAAGCTTTCTTCACCTCATCATTACCAGCAAGCTCCGCACCGGTCCCAGACAAGGTCAACACACCATTTTCCATCACCACAGCATAATCACTCACAGAAAGAGACTTCTGCACATTCTGCTCCACCAACAACACCGTGGTGCCCCGACGACAAACCTCAGCAATAAGCTCAAAAATTTGTTGCACGATGATCGGGGCCAACCCCAGAGATGGCTCATCAAGCATCAACAATTTTGGTCTGGCCATTAACCCCCGGGAGATGGCAACCATTTGCTGTTCACCACCACTAAGGGTGCCTGCCACCTGGCCCAAACGCTCACGAACCCTTGGGAATAATTCCAAGACCTCCTCTGTGGTTTCCTCCATGCGCTTTTGCGCCTCTGGATGGAATGCGCCAAGCTGAAGATTTTCTTCAACGGTCAATGATGGGAACAACTTTCGCCCTTCGGGAACCATGACAATCCCACTAGCCACGCGCTCATGTGGCTTAAGCATGTGGATGTCACGCCCTTCAAAACTGATGGACCCCGACCAAGTTTTGTTCAACCCAGCCAGGGTTCTAATGGTGGTGGTTTTGCCGGCACCATTGGACCCAATAATGGTCATGATGCTTCCCGGATTCACCTCAAAAGAGATTTCGTTGAGAACCTGCACATCGCCATAACCAGAGGTGATATTTTTTACACTAAGCATTAATTCGCTCCGCTTGCAGGTTTGCCATAGTCATCACCCAAATAAGCCTCAAGCACCTTCGGATTTTCTGACACCTCTGCCGGTGTGCCTTCCGCAATTTTCTCACCATAATTGAGCACAAAGACCTGATCACAAAGGTTCATGATGACCGCCATCACATGCTCCACAATAAGCACCGTCACACCTTGATCCCGAACCTTGCCCAACACATCAATCATGCTCCACATTTCCGTTGGCGTAAGCCCGGCAAGCACTTCATCAAGAAGCATGAGTTCGGGTTTTGTCGCCAGCGCTTTGGCCACTTCGACCCTCTTGCGTCCTGCCACGGTGAGTGATCCAGCCGACATATCCGCATAGGATGCATAGCCAACAAGGTTTAACACCTCCATGGCAATTTTCTTAGCGTCCGTTGTGCTCGATGTGGTGTTGAATGCCCCAATCATCACATTTTCAAGAACAGTTAGCTCAGGAAATGGCTTCACAATCTGAAAGGTTCGGGTCATTCCCAATTTGCAGATGTTTGACGGCCGCATGCCATTGATTTTTTTGCCCTTGAAAAATATCTCGCCGGTATCGGCGGGCATAAACCCTGACAACATGTTGAAGAAGGTGGTCTTCCCGGCGCCATTCGGGCCAATCAAACCAACGATATCCCCTCTTTTGACGCTGATGGATGCCTCTTTGACCGCCACCAGACCACCAAATCTTTTGCTGATATTTGTGGCCTCTAGGATGAAATCACTCATGATTTTTTCCCCCAAGACTGCAGTGATTTCAAGGCGGGCAAGACCCCCCGTGGCATCACCAAGCAAACAAATATCAAAATGGCGCCATAGAGAAGCAGGGCCAAACCGCCACCACCACCCGACGCCAGGTAATCAAGATATTTGGCGAATTTCTCCACCGCAGGAATATCGGAATTAACCAGCGCAACAAAGGACACGCCGGTTGCGGCTGTGGAGAAAATAACCCGGGTCATTTCGCCAATGGGCACCAAAATAAATGCGCCGACCACAGGCCCCATAACCAACCCGCTGCCGCCAATGACCGCAAAGAGAATAATCTCGATGGATAGCGCAATCTTCACGACATCATCTGGAACAATATATTGGGTATATTGGGCATAGAACGTGCCCCCCAATGCAGTCATTGCAGCAGAAATGGCTGCTGCATGCATTTTGTTTCGCATGGAATGTATGCCCAGCGCTTCGGCCGCCTCTTCAGACTCACGGATGGCCCGCAGATAGTAGCCAAAACGTGAACTTCCTATTTTTGCCGTGGCCAAAATGCCAAAGATCATCAGGCCAAAGGCCATGTAGTAATAGGGCTCTTTCGCCATGAATTGCATGTCGGACCAAGAATCTTCTGTAAGCGGGATCAACAACCCTAATGGCCCGCCTGTAAAATCCCAATAAAGCATGAGCAGACGAAGGATTTCTGCAAACGCAATGGTAACAAGCGCGAAGAAAGGTCCCTTCAGCCCATATTTGAAACTCACATAGCCGAGCCCATAGCCCACCACCGCAGCAACGGCAGCCCCGGCCAGCATTCCAACCCAGGGCGTTAGACCAAAATGAATATAGAGTAGGGATGACGTGTAGGCGCCGATGGCAAAAAACGCTGCATGGCCCAAAGATAGCTGCCCACAAAATCCACCCAACACATTCCAACTGGTGGCGAGATACCCGAACAAGAAAATAAGAATACCAATGTGCAACAGGGTTGAGCCCGATAGCCCTGGAGGCATAACCGCAACAACAACGTCGCTTTCGGCGAAAAATGGCAGGCCGATACATATCAGCCCAATCACGCCATAGATAGCAAATCCAACAGAACGACCCATAATGGCGTGCTCCTTAAGCGAGTTTTGTTCCAAACAGACCATTGGGTCTGAACAGAAGGATCAGGATGAAGATAGCGAAAGTGGCCACTTGTTTGAGCGCCGCCTCTGGCATGAGAATTTCGCCAAAAGATTCCACGACCCCGATGATAAAGCCACCCACCAGGGCACCTTTCAAATTCCCCAAACCACCAAGCACGACAACCACAAAGGCCGTGAGGGTGAAAGAGACACCAACGGTGGGCGAAATGGTGTAAAACGGCGTCATCAACGCGCCTGCAATACACACACATGACGTGGCTATGCCCAAGGCGATGAGGTAAATTCGGTCAACATTGACCCCGACGGCCAGAGCGCCGTCACGCTCTTCTGCACAAGCTCGGATGGCCCTACCAATGCTGGTTTTCATTAAGAAAATGTAAAGAGCCACCACGATGAACACTGCGATGCTTGTGGCAATGAGGCGTGTGATCGAGACGCTTGCTCCAAAAAGGTCAAATGTTGCGGTTCCATATTCTACCTGAACCCGCTGAAAATCGGGGCTGAACAGAAACACAGCAATGTTCTGAAGACAAAGTGATATGCCTACGGTGATGAGAATTTTGATGGTCTCAGGTGCTGATAGCACAGGATTGATCAAGTAATTTTGAATAATCCAACCCAAACCAAAAAAGAGCGGTATACCCAAAAGAGCTGACAAATATGGGTCAATTCCTAGGAGCAAATGGCAAAAGAACGCAAAATACATGCCAACGATAAGGAAGTCACCATGGGCAAAATTTTTGATCTTCATGACCCCAAAGGTGAGTGTTAGACCCACGGCAATGAGCGAAAAAACACCGCCAATCAGCAAACCGCTGATTAATGCCTGCAAATACACTGTAAGCATGAAAATAATCCAATTTTTCTGGGACAGAAAAGGCCGGACCTCTTGAGTAAGAGGTCCGGTCCGAAGGTTTTAATATGTTAGCGCTTGTCCCAGCTTGGAACTGGCCAAACGACATCAGCTGCAGCCGTTTCAAACGGCCAAACCGTCTTATGCACACCATCAATAATTTGCATCATGATAAGCTGTGCCTCAGGGCTCTGACCGGTTTGGTCAAAACGAATGCAGTCATATGGCAAGATGTTCCCGTCATCGCTGCAAAGCTTGGTTTCTGCCAAAGCATCACGAACCTTTTTGCGATCGGTTGAACCAGCACGCTCCAATGCATCTGCAAGCACATAGGTCGACATGTAGGTTTCCGCAGCGTGACCATTCATGTCCACGCCAAACTTATCTTTAAAGCGCTTGGCAATCTCGGTCACACCATCTTTTTTAACATCTGGGGCCCACTCACCAACAGTGAATGTCAGGTCGGCGTCTGAACCCAATGTTGAGATATATGCAGGATCAATATGCCCAGCAGATGTTCCAACAATCGGCGCATTCACTCCCAATTCCTTCATGGTCTTGGTGATCAAAACAGCATCAGAAAGGTAGGACACCAACAAGACGGCATCTGGGTTAAGTTGCTTGATCTTTGAAATAGTGGCCGTCATGTCTGGCGTATCTTTTGGGTATGCAATGCGCTCAAGAACTTTAATGCCAAATTCCCCAGCTGCTTTTACCTGACCATCACCGGTTGATTTGCCAAAAAGAGTGTCTTCATGGAGAAGAACAACGCTTTTCACCGGATCACCGGCACGCTCGCTGGCGTCTTTGACAAAGCGAATTTGATCCCGGGCATACCAAGAAGCCTGCGGTGATACCTTAAACAGGTACTTAAAGCCGCGGCTGGTGATGGAATCAGCAATCGCAACAGGGTCAATGAATGGCACACTTAATTTTTCCGAAATTTGCGTGACCGGAAAGGTAACACCTGACTGGTATGCGCCCATAATGGCCACAACACCCTGACGCTCAAGCTTTTGCAGTTCGGTGATGCCAATCTCAGGCTTACCCTGGGTGTCGCCATCAATCATCTCAAGCTTGGCGCCACCAAGCGCCTTGATGCCACCATTGGCATTGATTTCTTCGACAGCCAATTCGTGGCCGCGGCGGTTGTTCACGCCGATAGGTGCAACTGAGCCACTTAAAGGCAACAGAATACCCACTTTTACTGGATCGGCGGCCTGGGCCACAGACCCCATGGCAGTCATGGCCGAAACCATCCCTGCAACCGCAAGTGTTTTGGTGAAAAAGTTCATGAAAAGCCTCCCAAAAATCTTTTTTGTTCGTTAAATGAACGAGTTAAGGTGCAAGATAAATTCCGCACGAGGCGACAGCTTGGACAAAATTCCCTTAATCCACAACCCCTAATTTTTTCGAATGTGAAATTGTCGCTTTGCCTACATG
>DKOD01000011.1 GCA_002469865.1 Alphaproteobacteria bacterium UBA7371
GGATCATCATCTGGGCCTTGAGAAATCATGATATCGATAAAGGCCATGCGCCTTCCCATTTTGTGAATGCGCCCGGTGACATGAAGCCTGTCGGTGCTGGGCCGTCGGAAAAAATTGATGTTGTAGCCAACCGTTACCGATGATTTGGCCTTTGGGTTGCGGGCCAAGATACATGCATAGGCCACCACATCCCCAAGCGCCATCATGACCGGCCCAGATATTGTGCCGCCTGGGCGGGCATGCTCATCACCCATGCGGCAAAGAAGCTCAACCTCATCGGGCCCAAACCGCAACATTTCCATGTCGAGTCGTCCCACGAACGGAATTTGCTCCCGGATCAGCGTTAAAACTTCATCAGCATTCATGATGATCCAGGCTCATAAATTGCGGGCAATGATGATCTTTTGAATATCCGAGGTCCCCTCGTAAATTTTGCAGATACGAACATCGCGGTGCAGCCGCTCCAATTCGTAATCATGCAAATAGCCATAGCCACCAAGCACCTGAAGACATTCTGAAACAATGGTCTCAGCCACTTCTGAAGCAAAGAGCTTGGCCATGCAGGCCTCACGAATGCAAGGCAAACCCGCATTTTTGAGCCGTGCTGCATGAAGAACCATTTGGCGGGCAGCTTCAAGCCTCGTGGCGGCATCAACCAGGCGGAATTGAACTGCCTGAAGCTCGAAAATGGGCATGTCGAAGGCCTTGCGTTCACGGGCATATTCCAGGGCCCTATTCACGGCCTCCATGGCAATGCCCACTGATTGGGCCCCAATGCCAATACGTCCCGATTCCAATGTCGAAAGAGCAATTTTATAGCCCATGCCCAAACCGCCAATCACGGCGTCATCGGGCACAAACATTTCATCAAAACTTAACGCGGCGGTGTCGGAGGCCTTAATGCCCAATTTGTCTTCCAAACGGGAGACAACATAGCCTTCGGTGTTGGTGGGCACGGCAAAAGCGGTGATCCCCTTTTTGCCAGAAGCAGGATCTGTCACGGCAAAAACCACGGTGTTGCCTGCAATGGAGCCATTGGAAATAAATTGTTTGGAACCGCTGATTTTCCAACCACCATCAACCTTAACCGCCTTGGTCTTCAGGTTTGAGGCATCGGAACCCGCACCTGGTTCGGTTAGGGCAAAGGCACCAATCATTTCGCCCATGGCCATGGGCTTCAAGAAGCGCTGTTTTTGGTCCTCATTACCATACATGTTGTAGACGGCGCAGGCTGGGGAATTATGCACCGACATCACCACCGAGGTGGCAGCGTCACCAGCAGCAATTTCCATGAGGGCAAGGGCATAGGTCACATAATCTGTTTCCACACCGTTATGCTCGGCAGGAATGGTCATGCCCAAGAAACCAAGCGCCCCAAGTTGGTCAAGCATTTCTTTGGGTAATTTTCCCTCTTTGTCCCACTTGGCAGAATTTGGCCGCAATTCGTCGCGTGCAAAGGCTTCAGCGGTTTCCACAATCATCCGCTGATCTTCATCAAGCGTGGCAAGAATAGCTTGGGTTGGTGCGATGGCGTTCATGGAGCTTCTCCATTCCCTGTTGGTGTCAATTGACCTTTATATGGACCGAGGTGACCCGACTCTGGAAGTGCGCAGAATTGCACACCGAATTGTGGCGCCTCAGGCTGCATCATCTTCCTGGCAATTCAACCCAAGCAAACGGCCAGCCTGGGCATCCACCGACTCAACGATAAATTCAAAGACGGAACGGATCCGGGCAACATGACGAAGATCCTCATGCTGAACAATCCAAAATTCACGATTGATACATATTTCATCCACCAGCACCCGCTTCATGCCCGGCACATCCTCTGCCATGAAGCAGGGCAGCACACATAAACCAAGGCTTGCCTTGGCCGCTTCCAACTGACCAACCAATGACGTGGAGCGTAATTTGACCGCACTGGCTTCCACGAGCTGGTCCAAATAACGTAATTGCGGGGTGTAAATGAGGTCATCCACATAACCCACAAGGTCATGGCCTTGAAGATCTTCCACGGACTGTATTTTTGGGTTGCTGTCCAAATATTCTTCCGATGCCCACATGCACAAACGATAATCAGCGAGTTTGCGGGCCACCAACCGCCCCGAAGTTGGCCGGTTTAAGGTAATCAACAAATCTGCCTCGCGCCGTGACAAGGATGCATAGCGGGATGATGTGACCACCTCCAATTCTATTTCGGGATGGCGCGCCCGCAAATGGGGCACGGCCGGCGTCAAAATTTTGACCATAAAACCTTCAGGCCCAGAGACCCGAACCGAACCGCTAAGCTCCAAATTCTCACCAGCAAGATCTGCCTGGATGGCTAAAGTGGTGTTCTCCACAAGCTCTGCATGGGCCAAGAGCCTCCGACCGGCTTCGGTGAGCGTGTAGCCCGAAGGGGTGCGATCAAACAGCTGGGTGTTCAGTGATTGTTCAAGATTGGCAATACGCCTTGAGACCGTGGTGTGGTCCACGCCCAAGCGTTGCGCCGCCCCAACCAAGCGTCCACGCCTGCTTACTTCGAGGAAATATCTTAGGTCATCCCACCCAAACATGGCGTTTCTCCAAATATTTTTGCACATCTAGTCATGACAGCTTTGGGGGATGTCAAGCGCATGCTCAGCACCGTAAGTGGACGATAGAGGTATTGCGCGCAGTGCAATGCAGGTTAAACAATTGGTCAGGGGTGAACATGGAGCCTCGGCAAGGGAGTGAAGACATGCGTGAGATTCATCATTTTGTTGGCGGCAAATCATTTGCAGGAACAAGCAAACGTCGTGGCCCGGTCATGAACCCAACCACCGGCGAGCAACAGGCAGAGGTTATGTTGGCCAATGCCGCCGATTTGGATCATGTCTGCGCCAAGGCAGAAGAAGCGGCCCGCGCTTGGGCCAACACATCTGTGATCACCAGATCCCGGGTGATGTCCAAATTCCAAGCATTGCTTTGGCAACATAAAACCGAATTGGCCACCATGATTGCCAAAGAACATGGTAAGGTTCTTGCCGATGCTGAGGGTGATGTTGTTCGTGGAATCGAAGCCGTCGAATTTTCATGTGGTATTCCCCACCTTATCAAGGGTGAGTATTCCGACGGTGTTTCCACCAATGTTGATATGTATTCCATGCGCCGACCCTTGGGCGTTGTCGCGGGCATCACACCGTTTAACTTTCCTGCCATGATCCCATTATGGATGATGGCGGTGGCCGTGGCCTGTGGCAATGCGATCATCATCAAGCCTTCTGAGAAAGACCCAACCTGCCCTGTTCGTCTGGCTGAATTGTTCATGGAAGCCGGCGGCCCGGAGCATATTTTCAACGTGATGCATGGCGACCGGGAATTGGTGGAAGCCATCCTGGCCCATCCGACCATTCAAGCGGTCAGCTTTGTCGGCTCAACACCGGTGGCGCGGGCTGTTTATGCTGGGGCAACGGCCCATGGTAAGCGTGCCCAATGCATGGGCGGTGCAAAGAACCATCTTCTGGTCATGCCCGACGCCGACATGGATGCCGCCACCAACGCGCTCATGGGCGCTGCTTATGGCTCGGCTGGCGAACGTTGCATGGCCACACCGGTGGCTGTGGCGGTGGGCAAAGGCACAGCAGAAGCGCTCATCGAGCGGCTTCAGCCGCGTATCGAAGCCCTACGGATTGGGCCGTCCATGGACCCCGATTCCGACATGGGGCCTTTGGTAACCCGCGAGCATCGCGACAAAGTAAAAAGCTATTTTGACATGGCGGTGGATGAAGGTTCCGACCTTCTCATTGATGGCCGTGAATTCTCGCTTCAAGGCTATGAAAATGGCTATTTCATCGGTGCCTGCCTGTTTGACAATGTGAAGCCTGGCATGACCACCTATAAAGAAGAAATCTTTGGCCCATCCTTACAGATTGTGCGTGCCGATGATTTTGATCAAGCCGCCAAACTTCCCAGCGACCATGAATATGGCAATGGCACAGCCATATTCACCAAGGATGGTCGCTTTGCCCGTCAGTTTGCCCAACATGTGAATGTGGGCATGGTGGGGATCAATGTGCCTATCCCCGTACCCCTCTCATTCCACACATTCGGTGGTTGGAAGGCTTCTGCATTTGGCGGTCATAACCAGCATGGCATGGAAGGTGTACGTTTCTACACCAGGGTAAAAACAATAACGGCACGCTGGGATGATAATTTTGGCGATGCCCAGTTCATTATGCCAACCCACGGATAACGAGATGGAATTATCAAGCAGCTATATCAGGGTGGAATTGGATGGCGACGTGGCCATCGCCACCCTGGCGCGACCAGAAAAACGTAATGCCCTGAATGAAGATTTTGTGCGCCAGTTGCAGGATCTTTTTGGTGAAATCCCACGCACTGGCCTCAAGGCCTTGGTGCTGGCTGCCGATGGTGATCATTTCTGTGCGGGCCTTGATCTGGTGGAGCATTGGGAGAAAGATCGCTCCGCCGCCGAATTCACACGAATTTGCCAAGGCTGGCATGACGCTTTCACCAAGATGGAATATGGCGGTGTGCCTGTCATTGCGGCCCTTAAGGGCGCCACCGTGGGTGGTGGCCTAGAATTGGCTTCTGCTGCGCATGTCCGGGTCGCAGATCAGACCACCTATTTTGCCCTTCCAGAAGGCCAACGTGGCATCTTTACCGGTGGTGGCGCCACGGTGCGTGTGTCAGGCCTCGTGGGTCGCGCGCGCATGGTGGACATGATGCTTACCGGCCGGGTGTATCACGGCCAGGAAGCTGTTGATGTCGGGCTATGCCAATATCTGGTGGAAGGATCATCCCTGGATAAGGCTTTGGAATTGGCACAAAAAGCGGCCTCCAACCCACCATTATCCAACCAAGCAATCACCGCGGGCTTGGCCCATATTCAGTCCATGCCTGCGCTTGAGGCCTATTATGCTGAAGCCTTTATTGCAGGCGTGGTGAACACCCAGGAAGAATCTCGTGAACGTTTGCGTGCCTTTGCGGAAAAGACCGCCCATAAGGTGAAGCCAGGTCAGTAGGACCTGCCTGGCTCCCAATCGCTAAGATCGGTGGCTTGAAGAAATGTTGCAGCCAAACCCTCAGGGACGTCATCAATACCACCATGGGTCCAGTTGGGTTGGTAGGTGCGGTCAACAAGAACCGCATGAACACCCTCATAAAAATCTTTTTCCCGCAACATGCGCACCACCAAACGATGCTCCAGCACCAAGCTTTCGGTAAGCTTGGTGCCTTTTCCCGACATCAGCTGGGCATGGGTCACATGATAGGCAAGGGGGCTGCCGCGGCCGAGGCCTGCATAGGCTTTCTGGACGAAGGGGTGGTCACTTTTGGCCATGTTTTCCGCCATCTGATATGCGTTTCCAGCACAGACATCATTGATGACATCAAGGTCCGGGAACGGTGATGCAACACCATCAGCGGCCGCATCCACCATGGCCAACACTTCTTGGGATGTGGCCGCCAGGGCCAGTTTTGCGCGCAAGCCATCAAGTTGATCCGAAGGGAGGTAGCCATGAACCATGCCTGCATCCAAAATTTGTTTGCCCTTGAGGCGTATGCCCGTGGTGCCCAACAAAAGCCCAAGTTTGCCTGGGCATTTTTCGAGGACAAAAGTTCCACCCACATCTGGAATAAAACCAATGGCCACCTCGGGCATCGCAAACAGCGCCCGTTCGGTAACGATGGCCCGTGCACCATGGAAGGAAATACCCACGCCACCACCCATGACAATCCCATCAACCAAAGAAATAACTGGCTTTTCTGAAGCATGAAGGGCCAGGTTCATTTCATATTCGCGCCGAAAAAAAGTCAGTGTTTCCGGGGATGGCGCCTTGGTGGGATCATCCTTGCCCGCCTCATAAACCGAACGCACATCGCCGCCTGCGGAAAATGCCTTCTCGCCACTGCCAAGAAGCACCATGGCCTTGATACCATCATCGGCGGCGAGTTCTTTTAAGGCCGCCAACACCTCCGTCACCATGTCGAGGCTGATGGCATTGAGCGCGTTTGGGCGGTGAAGGGTTACTTCGAGCACAGAGCCCCTTCGCTCAACCAGCGTATCGGTCATTGCTTATCTCCTGCGGCTTGGCCTGATTTTAGAAACCTAATCATCCCAGAAAAATCAACATCTTGGCCACCGGCTGAACAGAACATCTGATACAAAGCTGCCGCCTGATTGCCCAAAGGTGTGGCCACTTGGGACGATGTCGCTGCCTGTTCCGCAAGCCCCAAATCTTTGCGCATCATGGCCGCGGTAAAACCAGGTTGGTAGCCACGATTGGCTGGTGATGTGGGCACCGGACCAGGTGTCGGACAATAGGTGGTCAAAGACCAGCATTGGCCTGATGCTGTGGATGAGATGTCATAAAGCTTCTGGGCATCAAGCCCCAAAGATTCTGCCAAATTAAAAGCTTCACAAACAGAAATCATTTGGATGCCAAGCATCATGTTATTGCATATTTTGGCTGCCTGCCCATTGCCATGGCCACCTGCATGAATAATGTTTTTGCCCATAATGTCCAAAAGCGGCTTCGCCTTGGCAAAACCCCCATCGTCGCCACCAACCATGAAGGTTAGCGTGCCAGCCTCTGCACCAACTGTTCCCCCGGAAACAGGTGCATCCATCATGACAATACCGGCATCTGCGGCAAGACCGGCAACAAGACGGGATGTCTCCACATCAATGGTGGAGCAATCAACCAAGGTAGCATTCTTAGAGACGTGGGGAATTATCATTTCCTCGTAAAGCTTACGAACATGAGGCCCGGCAGGAAGCATGGAAAACACAAAATCTGCATCAGCCAAAGAGCTTGCTTCGTCATCACCCAAACGGCCGCCAGCCGCCACAAAGGCATCACGCATGGAAGGGACAATATCATGCCCCAAAAGTTGGTGGCCAGCATTCTGCAAATTAAGCGCCATGGGTCTGCCCATGTTGCCAAGTCCAAAAAACACGATACGCGCCATGATGATCCTCCCTTTTCACACCGTTTGGTGTTTTTGAATGTTATGCCAACACCTTGCCGATTTGACGGTTATCTTTGTAGTCGTCTCGGTGCGTCGGCCGAATGTGCAAACTTGCAGTCTGTATATTGCAGCTAAGACAGTTGACCGGGCATGCATGCACTCGCAACATCAGATGAAACAAATGAAATCAAACCTTGAGGTAAACCATGTCAGATAATCAGATCGGCCATAACACAGGTGATGCCATGGTGGTCACGCCACGGCCGCAAATGGGTTTTGACTTCAACCTTGGCGAAACCGCTGAAATGATCCGTGCTTCGGTGCGGGATTTCTCAACTGCCGAAATCGCGCCCAGGGCGGCTTTGATAGACCGTTCCGACGAATTCCCCATGGATCTATGGGGCAAAATGGGTGATCTCGGGCTTTTGGGCATAACGGTGCCGGAAGAGCGAGGCGGCACAGGACTTGGCTATCTTGAACATGTCGTGGCCGTGGAAGAAATCTCTCGGGCCTCTGCATCGGTGGGCCTTTCCTATGGCGCGCATTCCAACCTTTGCGTGAACCAGATCAATTTGAACGGGAATGAAGAACAAAAGACGCGCTACCTGCCCAAACTTATCACCGGAGAGCATGTGGGCGCGTTGGCCATGTCAGAGCCTGGCGCAGGATCTGATGTCGTGTCCATGAAGCTGAAGGCTGAGAAAAAAGGCGACCGCTATATCCTTAATGGTTCCAAAATGTGGATCACCAATGGGCCAGATGCAGACACACTCGTGGTCTATGCCAAAACCGATCCTGAGGCTGGCAAAAGAGGAATCACCGCCTTCATCATCGAAAAAGACTTCAAAGGTTTCTCCGTGGCCCAAAAGCTTGATAAATTGGGCATGCGCGGTTCCCATACCGGAGAGCTTGTGTTTGAAGATTGTGAAGTTCCTGAAGAAAACATCCTTGGTGGCCTGGGCCGTGGGGTTAATGTTTTGATGTCTGGCCTTGATTATGAGCGTGCTGTGTTGGCCGCCGGGCCCATTGGTATCATGGAAGCCTGCATGGATGTCGTCATGCCTTACATCCATGAACGCAAACAATTTGGCAAAGCCATTGGGGAATTCCAGCTGATGCAGGGAAAAATTGCCGATATGTATACCACCATGAATGCCACCAAGGCTTATGTTTACGCTGTGGCAAAAGCCTGTGACGATGGGCGGGTCACCAGGGAAGATGCTGCTGGTGTTATTCTCTATGCCGCCGAAAAGGCCACATGGATGGCCCTTGAGGCTATCCAGACGCTTGGCGGAAATGGCTACATCAACGACTACCCCACCGGCCGTTTCCTCCGCGACGCCAAACTCTATGAAATTGGCGCAGGCACTTCAGAAATCCGTCGCATGCTGATCGGTCGCCAATTGTTTGAGGCCAGCGCCTAAAATGGCCGTTATCAGCAGCCAAGCAGACCCTTCATCACCCGAATTTTTGGGCAACCAGGCTGCCATGCAAGCCTTGGTTGATGAGCTGGGCAGCACTGTTTCGACGATCATGCTTGGTGGCCCAGAACGGGCCCGTGAAAAGCATGTGGCCCGGGGCAAATTGTTGGTTAGGGACCGCATTGCACTCCTCCTGGATCCGGCCACACCATTTTTGGAAATAGCCCAGCTTGCCGCCCATGGGGTTTATGATGATGAGGTGCCCGCCGCAGGAATAGTAGCAGGCGTCGGCCAAGTCTGCGGCCGACCTGTGATGATTGTGGCCAATGACGCCACCGTAAAGGGTGGCTCCTACTACCCGCTCACCGGCAAAAAACACCTGCGCGCCCAGGAAATTGCCAGCGAGAACCACATTCCTTGTGTCTATCTGGTGGATTCTGGTGGCGCCTTCTTGCCAATGCAGGATGAAATTTTTCCTGATCGGGAAGGTTTTGGGCGGGTGTTTTACAACCAATCCAACATGTCCGCCCGGGGCATTCCGCAAATTGCTGCGGTCATGGGATCATGCACTGCTGGTGGCGCCTATGTGCCTGCCATGGCTGATGAAAGCATCATTGTCAAAGAGCAAGGAACCGTTTTCCTGGGTGGGCCACCTCTGGTTAAGGCGGCCACTGGCGAAGATGTGTCCGCGGAGGAGTTGGGCGGTGGTGATGTCCATACCAGACTCTCTGGCGTTTGCGATCATCTCGCCGAAAACGACCATCATGCGCTTGCCCTGGTGCGCCAAATTATTGACACCCTGCCGGCAATCAAGACGCCGTCATTTGACCAAATTGCCCCAAGAGAACCCCTATGGGATGCCAAGAGCATCTATGGGGTGGTGCCCCCATCCCTGCGCACACCCTATGACATAAGGGAAGTGATCGCTCGAATTGTTGATGGCTCAGAATTTGATGAATTCAAAGCCCGTTTTGGTACCACCATGGTGACTGGCTTTGCCCGGATTTGGGGATATCGGGTGGGCATCATGGCCAATAATGGTATTCTTTTTGCGGAATCTGCCGAAAAAGCAGCTCATTTTTTGGAGCTTTGCGAGCAGCGGCGTATTCCGGTGCTTTTTTTGCAAAATATCACCGGCTTCATGGTGGGCAAAAAATATGAAAATGAGGGCATCGTCCGGGCTGGCGCGAAGCTTGTTACGGCGGTTTCTTGCCTCAAAGTACCCAAAATCACAGTGATCACCGGTGGCAGCTTTGGTGCTGGAAATTACGGGATGTGTGGACGCGCCTTTGGACCTCGTTTCTTATGGATGTGGCCGAATGCACGCATTTCTGTGATGGGTGGGGAACAAGCCGCCACGGTCCTGGCCACCGTGAAACGTGCGCAAATGGATGCCAAAAATATCCCTTGGGCAAAGGAAGAAGAAGACAAATTCCGCGCCCCCATCTTGGACCAATATGAAACCCAGGGTCACCCCTATTATGCCTCAGCCAGGCTCTGGGATGATGGGATTATCGATCCTGCAGACACACGCAAAGTGGTTGCTCTATCCCTGGCGGCCACAGCCGGGGCACCCATTAGCGAGACCTCCTACGGCATATTTCGGATGTAAAAAATGAGTGACGCAGTCATCTTCGAGAAAAACGAGCAAGCTATTGCTAGGCTGACCATCAACCGGCCAGAGGTAAATAATGCCTTTGATGATGAAGTTATTGGCGCCTTGAGGGCTGGGCTGGAACAGGCCAAGTCTGAGCATGTTAGGATTTTGGTTCTCCAGGGAGCAGGCAAAGGCTTTTGTGCCGGTGCCAATCTTCATTGGATGAAAGCCATGGCCCATTACAGTCTTGAAGAAAATCTCGCCGATGCTGGCGCCTTGGCTGACCTATTGTCAGAACTTCATCACATGCCCTGCCCCACCATTTGCTTGGCCCATGGGCCTGTCTTTGGCGGTGGTGTTGGTCTGGTCGCGGCCTGCGATATTGCCATTGCCCATCCCGACAGCATCTTTTGCTTGTCCGAGGTTCGCCTCGGTCTGACCCCAGCCACCATCAGCCCCTATGTGGTGGAAGCCATGGGGGCACGCCATGGTCGGGCCATGATGCTCACGGGCGCACGATTTGGCGCGGATGAAGCGGCAAGGATGGGGCTTTGCCACCAGGTCAATAATGATCTGGAATCAACACTTGCTTCCTATGTGAAGGACCTCCTCGCCGGTGCGCCCGGTGCCCAAGATGACATCAAAAAATTGGTGCGCCAGGTCACGGACCTCCCCATTAATGACGAAACGGGTCGTTTGACCGCCCGGGCCATAGCCGAGCGGCGGATGAAGGATGAAGCCCAGGAAGGCATGCTGGCATTTTTTGAAAAAAGGCGCCCTTCTTGGAGGGAAACATCATGAGGCCAATCAAAAGATTGCTGGTGGCCAACCGTGGTGAGATTGCCGTGCGCATCATGGACACGGCAAAAAAGATGGGCATTGAGACCATTGCTGTTTATTCCGATGCCGACCGTCACGCCCTCCATGTGCGCATGGCCGATGACGCCGTGGATATCGGACCCTCACCAGCCCAGGAAAGCTACCTAAATATTGAACGGGTCATCGCAGCAGGACGCCATGCAAAAGCTGATGCAATCCATCCAGGCTATGGGTTTTTGTCAGAACATGCCGCCTTTGCCCGCGCCGTACGCGATGCTGGCATGATCTTTGTGGGCCCTTCCGGCGATGCCATCGAAGCTATCGGTAATAAGGCATCTGCCAAGTCATTGATGGGGTCTGCGGGCGTGCCCATGCTTCCTGGCTTTCATGGTGATGCGCAAGATGATGCCACCTTGCTTACGGCCATTGAGCAGGTCGGTCGCCCTGCGCTCATCAAGGCTGTTGCCGGGGGAGGTGGCCGGGGCATGCGGCTTGTGGGTCCCAATGACGACCCACTTTCATGCTTGAAAGCTGCCCGTCAGGAGGCCGCCTCAGGATTTGGCGATGACCGCGTCTTGATCGAAAAATTCATCACCCACCCACGTCATGTCGAGGTGCAGGTATTTGCCGATCAACACGGCCATGTCTGCCACTTATTCGAACGTGATTGTTCCCTCCAACGCAGGCACCAAAAAGTGTTGGAAGAGGCGCCTGCCCCGGAACTTGACGAAGATGTGCGTGCCGCCATGGGTCGGGCAGCAGAGGATGCAGCCCGGTCAATTGGCTATGAAGGCGCTGGAACGGTCGAATTCCTGCTTGATCGAGATGGCTCATTTTATTTTCTTGAGATCAACACAAGATTGCAGGTGGAGCATCCTGTCACGGAAATGATCACTGGGCTTGATCTGGTGGAATGGCAATTGCGAATTGCTGCCGGGGAATTTTTGCCAGAACCCCCAAAAACCGCATCGGGCCATGCCATGGAGGCGCGTCTATGTGCTGAGGTTCCCGCCCAATCTTTCCGACCATCTGTGGGGCGCATCACGAAGTTGCGTTTTCCAAACTTACCCAGTTTGCGGGTTGATAGCGGCGTGGAGGAAGGCGATCATGTCAGCCCCCATTATGATTCCATGCTGGCCAAATTGATCACCCATGGCGCCAACCGTCAGGAAGCTGCTGACAAATTGCAACTTGCCCTTGCACGCACAGAAATTTGTGGCGTGGAGACCAACCGCGACTTTTTGATGGCCCTATTGCGGGATGAAGAATTCAGGCTGGGCGGGATGACCACCAGGATGATTGACGAAAAAATTGACCATTTGGTGCAGCCACAAGAAATTAGCCAAGAGGTGCTGGTACTGGCCATCATCAGGGCGCTCAAATCCGCCCAGACCCAACATAAAAGCCACATGGTTCATAGCCCCTTTGGTGCCATTTTGGGTTGGGCCATGAATGGTGAGGCCTTCCGTCAAATCCGGCTTTTTGATGGGGCTTGGTTGGATTACACCATCCAGGAATTGGGCCAAGATTGTTTTATTTCCATGCCTGATGGGCGCCATTTGGTGGTGAGCATCACCAGGGACGATGGCAGTCAACTCAGCGTAAACATCAATGGTAACCCCACCAATGGCCTGGCCCATCTGGACGATGGCGGCATACGGGTCGTCACCCAAATGGGCAGTTGGCATGTGCCGGTATATGACGCCCTTGCCCAATCCTCTGGTGAGGCAGAAAGTGACCTTATGGTCCGTGCTCAGATACCAGGTTTGGTGACCGACATCCATGTGGCTGAAGGGGATGTGGTGGAAGCAGATCATCCCCTTCTGACCATGGAAGCCATGAAAATCGTGACCACCTTCAGGGCCCAGCGCCGTGCAAAAGTTGGCGCGGTCAGGGCCCAAATTGGCGGTCAGGTGGCTGAGGGCCAGACATTGATCATCTTGGAGGATGAGCATGACTAAGGTCACCCTTTTTGAGGTTGGCCCCCGTGACGGCCTGCAAAATGAAGCCCATCCGTTGGGGCCTGATGATCGGGTGTCGCTCATCAAAAGACTGGCCCATGCCGGCATGCCTTATGTGGAAGCAGGCAGCTTCGTTTCCCCCAAATGGGTGCCGCAGATGGCAGACACTGATAAGGTTCTTGCCCAACTTGATGCCGAGGCATATCGCTACCCGGTTTTGACCCCAAACATGAAGGGCTTTGAGGCAGCAAGGGCCGCAGGAGCCGACCATGTGGCGGTCTTTGGCGCAGCAAGCGAAACCTTCAGCCAGAAAAACATCAATTGCAACATCACAGAATCTTTACGGCGTTTTGCACCCGTCATGGAGGAGGCCCGGAAACACAATATACGAATCCGTGGTTATGTTTCCTGTGTGCTGGGTTGCCCCTATGAGGGCGACGTGGCCGTGGCCACGGTGGTGGAGGTTGCAGAATGGCTGTTGGAACATGGTGCCCATGAAATCTCACTGGGTGACACCATCGGGGTAGGCACACCAGCATGCGCAAGGGCCATGGTTAAACAAGTGGCACAATCCGTGCCTCGGGACCGTTTGGCGCTGCATTTTCATGACACATATGGCCAGGCACTGGCCAATATTCTTGCCTGTTTGGAAGAGGATATCAGGATTATTGACGTGGCGGTGGCTGGTCTTGGCGGCTGCCCCTATGCGGCAGGCGCATCAGGCAATGTGGCAAGCGAGGACGTGCTCTACATGCTTGAAGGAATGGGTTTTGAAACGGGCATAGACCTTGACCAAATCGTGGCCACCGGAAATTGGGTGTCCCATTTGCTCAACCGGCAAAATAATTCCAAAGTGGGTCGGGCCCGATCGTGAGCTTTTAACCAATAAGTCCTTTTTTCCGGTCACGTTTTTGAAAACGCTCCCAATCAACAGCCTCCAACACATCCAATTCGGCAAAGCTCGGCAGGGACAGAATTCGGGTCGCCAGCAAATAAGCGAGGTATGGTCCGTAGGTAAGACCCCTGGAACCCAAACCCGTAATGACATGACGGCCCGGGCTTAACGTCCCCATGGCAGGCATGCGGTCCCGTGTGGAGGCCCTAAAGGACACCCGACCGGCAAGCTGCACCGGGTCTGGATCCCCCAAAAATTGCCGCAAACCTTGGGGCATCAGGTCAAGATTATGATGATGGCCATCTGTTCTTGGCTGGAGGTCATCCAAACAACGATCATGTTCAAAGGTGGCACCAAACACATGCAAAGAATCCACCGATGGCGTGAAATAACCGCCGTAAGAAAGTGCCATATTAAATGCACGACTTTGTGGCCGATGGCGCATGAGGGAGATCTGGCCGGCAGCCAATTGCAGGGGCAAATATTCGCCTATTTGAAGCATTGCTGGCAGACCTGCACCCACCGCAAACACATGTTCTTGGGCCTTGTTTGGCTTATCATTGGTCACCTCCACACCGGAAGACCGGGCCAACAACCAATCCTTCACATCCACAGAGCCCGCCCATGAATGCAACAGCGCCATTCGGTCATGGGCAAAGCCCAACAGATCCGAGGCCTCAGCTGGTGCAAGAAGTTGAAGATAATTGCTGGGCCAATGTTGCGCAGCAAGCGCCTTGAAGCGCTCATCCATTTGATCGCTGGTGGCCAGGTGAAGGCCATTGGCACCCAATTCGCTGCCGCTGGCATAGGTCTCCCGGCGGGCAAAAGCGAAGGCGGATCGTGCAAACCTGTGGGCCGGACCGTCATCGAGGGCAAGCCTTGGCAATTGGTTGCCGGCGCGGTTGCCCGAAGCCCCCTGGCCGAGCCCTCCTGGCAATTCATGGATGGTGGGTAAGGCCCCCAAACGTTGCAAAGATCTTGCCACGCTGACCCCGGCAATGCCGCCACCAATCACAGCAATACGTCTTTTGGTGAGCTGGGTTGGTGCAGCCCCTTCTCTATGGGCGATGGTCATGTCCCTCTTGCGGCCATAACCTTGAACGCGCGCCACTTGCAGCCCCGCAAGACCCAGGGAGCGACGGACATGACCGGCGGCGGTAAAGGTTGCCAGCCGCCCACCTGGGGCAAGACTTGCACCCAATGTGGTGAGCATCTCCTCACCCCACATGTCGGCATTTTTGGATGGGGAAAATCCATCTAGGAAAATGGTGTCCGCAACAATATCGTGGCGGCCAATAATGGCATTTACCTGACCATAGAGAAGAATGAGTTCCACGCGCCCCTGTTCAAAAAACAAATGATGGGGGCCGCGCCATCTTGGCGGCATCAGTATGGTGAGTTGGTCACAGAGATCCCGCAATTCTGGAAAGGCATCATGGATTGATGACATGATGTTGGTGTCCAGAGGATAGCCTTCGATGGCGGCATAACGCAGCCGCGCACCCTCCGGCGCCCCCCGCCGAAACGCATCCCAGGTGGCCAGAAAATTCAAACCCGTGCCAAAACCTGTTTCCAGCACATGGTGAATAGCATGGGGCTCAAGACGGGACAAAAAATTGGTTCCTTGCAAAAAAACATGGCGGGCTTCTGCAAGACCATCGTCCACCGAGAAATAAATATCATCATGGCGTCGGGACCGCAGGATACCGTCTTCCAGCACCACATCGGCTGCAGGAAGTTTGCGTTCAGGCAAGATTTCATCATTGGATATGACCATGCGCACCCGTCATTTTGGCTTCTGGACAACTAGCAAAAGAGCGCCAGGTTGGATATGCTTATGTCAATCTTTTCAGGTTTTCCAAAGGTTTGTCCGTGGCATCAGGTGTCGGCGCAGAAGTCTTAATCGAGCCCATCGTTTATCTGGGCATGGCAGGGCTTGTGGTTCCCCTGGCGCGTCGGCTTGGGCTCAATGAGATCCTAACTTTTCTGCTCTTGGGTGTGATCATTGGCCCTGGGGCTTTGGGCCAATTGGAAATTTTGCAACCCTATCTTATCACCAACACACAACAGATAAGCCTGTTGGCGGATCTGGGTGTGATTTTCTTGATGTTCACCATTGGTCTAGAACTCTCACCCACAAGGCTATATGCCATGCGCCGCCTGATCGGTGGCGTTGGTGGCCTGCAGATTGTGATCACCACCATCTTATTGACCATGGCAATGATGGCGCTTGGTTTCAGCGAAGAACATGCCATCCTCTTCGGCATGGCCATGTCGTTGAGCTCCACCGCGATGGTTATGCATCTTTTGTCGGAACGACGCGCCTTGGCCTCGCCGCTTGGTCGGGCCAATTTTGGTGTCCTTCTGGCACAGGATCTTGCCGTTATTCCCCTGCTTTTTGCCGTTTCCAATCTTGCCTCAGATGATGCCGGCACTGTTGATTTTATGGTGCTGGGTCTTGGTGTTGGCCAAGCCATTATTGTGGTGATCGCCATGTACAGCATAGGCCGGCTGGTGGCGCGCCCCTTTCTTGTTCATTCGCAATTCGGCGGTCGTGCTGGTTTCATGGCCATCATCCTATTGATCATGTTTGCCATGTCGGCGGGTGCAGAATTGGGTGGCCTTTCCGCGTCTCTTGGGGCGTTGCTTGCCGGCCTAGTCTTTGCAAGTACCGCAAGCCGGCATCAAATTGAGGCCGATATTGAACCATTTAAAACACTACTTTTGGGCCTCTTCTTTTTGACAAGCGGCATGCTTCTGCCACTTTCCTCCATGCTTTCCAACCTGCCCTTGGTTCTTTTGCTGATTGTCATCATGGTGGTGATCAAAATCATGGTGATTGGCACCTTAATGCTTCTGTTTAAGCAAGGACGCGCAGTCACGGTGGAATCCGCCTTTTTGTTGGCGCCGGCAGGTGAATTTGCCTTTGTGTTGTTGGCCACAGCTTCCAGCCATGATGTTATCAACCAAGAAATTCGGGAGATTTTGCTCGCTGTTGCCCTGATCTCCATGATGACCCTGCCGATCATGGCCAAACTTGGTGGCCATTTTGGCAAAAAACTTCACCGCGATCAGGAAGATGTTACAAGCCATCTGGATGAATTGCCTGAAAACAATACCTCCGATGTTCTTCTTCTGGGAATAGGTCGGGTTGGTAAAACCATTGCCGAGGCGCTGGAGATGCAGAATATCCCCTATATTGCCGTCGACAACCGCATGAACCATGTGCGCGAAGCCCGACGGGAAGGGATTGAGGTATTCTTTGGTGAAGCCCGAAGAGAAGATTTTTTGATGCGTCTTCAGCCAGAAAAAAGACAGGTTGTGGTGATTGCGCTTGATGACCCACCATCGGTCTATGCCGCGACAAGGTCCGTACGCAAATTGGCGCCCAATGTCCGGATCATCACAAGATCCCATGATGAAGACAGCGCCAACAGACTTCGTGATGCAGGCGCCTCGATGGCCATCCCGGACATGCTTGGGTCATCCTTAATGATTTCTGAGCAGACCTTGCGTTGCTTAGGCCTTCCCCAGGATCTTATCTCCAGCACCCAGCAAGCCATGCGCCTGAAAAGAGCAGAAAGGTTAAACCTAGAAGACAGCCTGCATGATTAAAATCACTTCACCTCAATGTCAAAATTAGATGCCACGATCGCGCGGCCTTGGGTGCCTTCCCCAACTTTTGCTTCGTCACCTGAATTGAGCAACGCAAGTGGGCAAAGCACAACGCCGACCACCACGGTCCCAGTTGTCTCATCCTCACCTTCAAAAGTCTTGCTACCCTGTAAGGTTACAACGGTTCCATCAACAGCTGTTGTGTTTAACATAGCGACAGAAATTTTGCCCGCCTGACCAACCATGGCTGATTTTTCAGCAAATGTGATTGTGCCATTCACCATCGAACCACCCTCGATCACAACTTTTCCGTCAACGACGATATCGTTGGCGACGCGGAACATGATGCTGTCGCCGGTGACATGGCTTTCTGAAGTAAGTGACTCGGCCAGGGTGACTGGAATAAACGTCCCAGCCTTTAAACGGACCGTCTCGGCCATGGCGGGAACAGCCACCAATAGGTTCAACACCACAGCACCTAAAAGGTAAGAAAATTTGTTCATGACGACCTCTTCAATGAAAAAAACAAATACACAAAAGCAGAAAGCGCTAGCGCCATGCCGGCACCACCCACAAGACCACTGAAAAATCGCTCCATGTTTCCATCAGTGACTTTAAGGATTCCGTCCATAACCGCAATCATAAAAAGCGTCATTCCAATGGAATAGGCGGAAAGAATAGGCACAAACCGAAAAGGCCGCACCAACAACAAAACAGATGCTGCACCAATGATTACGCCAAGATAGCCCCCGGTACAGCGGGTGCATAAGCCTAATGGGTGACCCAAAAAATGAAAGCTTTTGTGGAAATCTTGGTGGCAAATTTGGGACAAAAATTCGTAAAAAATTTCACCATTTGGGTAGCTTAACGAATTAAGACTTGCAGCCAAAATGGCTGAAATCAGCAACGCTAAGGCCCCTAAGGGTGGCATGGATATGATCAGCTTAGCTATCATCACGTGTACCTTCAGAAATTTTTTCCTCATCACCGCGCATAAGCCTTATCCCAGTTTCGACCTGCTGCAAATCAGCAATATCATGCTCGCTTTGGGCGATGCCCAATTCCTGAAACTTTCTGGCCGACGGCAGCACACGCGATTCCAATGTGGCGACAAGTTCATTATGAGCCCGAACCGTGCGGTCGAGATGGGTGCTAAGCTTTCCCATTCGGTCCCCCATGATGGCCATACGGTCGTGCAATTCTCGGCCAAGCACACCAATGCGCACCGCATTTTCCGCAAGTTTTTCCTGACGCCAACCGGCTGCCACCACATGGGCAAGCGCCACAAAGGTTGTTGGGGTGGTGATCAGCACACGCTGATCAATACCATCCACCAACAAATCAGGGTCACGCTCCACCGCGGCGGTGAACAAATTCTCACCAGGAATAAACATCACCACATAATCGGCTGCATCATTAAGATGAGACCAGTAGGATTTGCTGGCCAATTGTTTCATGTGGGTGCGTGCCTGCCGGGCATGATCTTTTAGGCGAAGCTCGCGTTTTTCTTCATCCACCTCATCGATGGCCTCCAAATAAGCATGCATGGGTGTTTTGGCATCAACAACCAACTTTCGGCCTTGCGGCAAACGGATGATGGCATCGGGCCGCAATCGGCCATCCTCACCATCCATGCTTTGCTCCAATTGAAAATCAACATGCTCGGTCATGCCAGCAATTTCCATCACTGAACGCAATTGCTGCTCCCCCCATCGCCCCCTCGTCTTTGGGGCTGCCTTTAATGCATTAACCAGCCTTCCCGTTTCGGTGTTCAAGCGCTCCTGGGAGGCTGCCAGGCCTTTCAATTGTTGGTTAAGCGCACCTTCATCCCGAAGCCGCTCGGCCTCAACTTTTTTGAGATGCTCATGATAGGCCTTCAAGCCCTCATTGATCGGATTAACCAGGGCTGAGATATTCTGCTTGGCGATCTCCTCACGGCTTTCCATGCTTTTGGCCATGCGCTCCAAAAATGCCGCAGAATTTTTGTCCAGCAAGTCCTGGGTAAGCAGCTTGAGGTCTTTTTCAATTTGGTGGCGAACCTCATCCAATGCATGCAATTTTTCGCGATGGGCCGTTTCCATGGCCTCCATGCGCGCGCCCTCAACAGCCAATGTGACCTCGGCCTGCCGGGCCCTTTTGCGGTCACCAGCACCCAAAAACCAGCCCAGCATAATACCAGTTAGCAGCAAGCCAACCATCACCAACCAAGCTATGGGTTCGTTAATCAACAATTTGATGGATGCATCATTGTCCATGGCTTGGCCGCCTTCCGGTGGGGGTGGTTACAATGATTTGTCAGCCAAGGCCTCACGAAGCAAGCCTGGATCATGGCGGGCCATCAAACCAACCCGCTCACAAAATTTTCGTCCCTTGGCCGAAAGCGGGGTGGCAGGGAAAATCTCTGCATCAGTCATGCTGGCCAATTGATTGATCAAAAACCGTCCAAGACCAGTGCCCCGACGCAAAGGATGCACAAAAATATAGTCCAAGCCGCCATTATCAGCATAAAGGCAGTAGCCCCAGGTGCTGTTCTCATCTTTCAACAAAAGATGGCCCTGATCATGGATGAATTGAAGATTAATCATGGGGACCCTAACGATACCAAGACATGAGTTCGTTAAGAGGACATGGTGGCGGCCCCCAAGATTGTCGAGAAGATTAATTAAAAAGGCAACTTGTCAGAAATTGCTTGAATGCCCTTAAGGCCACAGGCCTGGTCATCCTCACCCGTTGGTGCACCGGACACACCCAGACCGCCCAACATTTCTCCAGCAGCTTCCACCAATATGCCACCACCAAGCATGAGCGCGTTGGTGATACCCCGCGCTCCGGATTGGGCTGAGCCCTCCTTGGTGGGTTCAACAAGATCGAGGGTGTTTGTCCGGAAACTCACGGCTGTATAGGCTTTACGGATGGCGGTGTCTGGTGTGTGGGGGCCAGAAAACCTGTTGCGCAGAAGAGCCTGTGGCACGCCAAAACGGTCAACAACAGCTGCCGTCACCTGAAACCCATCTTCCTCACAGGCCGCCACCGTGGCACCCACAAGCTCATGGGCAAGAGATGGTGTCAGCACAGAAAATGTTTGGATGGCTTCTTCATTAGCAAAGCTACTTGTTCCACACCATACCATGGCAAGGGCAACAACGAATTGTCTCATGAATTCCTCCTCATTTGTGTCAAGTTTTCAGGCCTCTTGCGCGGCCATATCTCCATGTTAGGAGAGAAGGGCTTTGGTTGCATAGACCATTAATGATCTGGCCTTTGGGGATGGGCCAAAATCAACAGCAACGGGTTTGCCTAAATCTTAGGAAGGCACTTGATCAGGGCCTACTTAGCCCCCACTTTTGAAAATAACGATGACGTTCCGTCTCAATTTGGGCAAAATCTGGCTTGCAAGTTGTTTTGAGGTTATCCAAATGGGTTGATCAAACATGCCAAAGCACCGAAATAGTGACCCAACGGGACGTCTGAACAG
>DKOD01000054.1:0-882 GCA_002469865.1 Alphaproteobacteria bacterium UBA7371
GTGTGGTCTCAGGCCGTAAGGTTGATGTGAAGCCAGGAAACGCCATGCCATTTTCCGGCATGCCAGTGGGTACCATTGTTCATAACATCGAGTTGAAACCCGGGGCTGGTGGCAAGATCGCCCGTTCTGCTGGGGCCTATGCCCAATTTGTGGGGCGTGATGGTGCCTATGCGGTGTTGCGCCTTTCTTCGGGTGAACAGCGTGTGGTGTTGGCTGAATGCATGGCCACGGTTGGCGCGGTTTCCAACGCAGATCACATGAACCAAAATTTTGGTAAAGCTGGCCGTAGCCGCTGGCAGGGCAAGCGCCCAAGCGTTCGTGGTGTGGCAATGAACCCAATCGATCACCCGCATGGTGGTGGTGAGGGTCGTACTTCTGGTGGTCGTCACCCTGTGACGCCATGGGGCAAGCCAACCAAAGGCAAGCGCACCCGTTCCAATAAGTCTACCGATAAATACATCACGCGCAGCCGTCATCTGCGTAAGCAACGTTAAGGGAGGAGTTACAAAATGGCTCGCTCAGTTTGGAAAGGTCCCTTTGTGGATCCCTACCTTTTTAAGAAAGCAGAAGCTGCTGGTAGCTCCGGCCGCAAGGAAGTGATCAAGATTTGGTCCCGCCGTTCAACCATTCTTCCACAATTCGTTGGGTTAACTTTTGGTGTTTATAACGGCCAAAAGCACGTTCCGGTGAATATTACCGAGGATATGATTGGTCATAAGTTCGGGGAATTTGCCCCAACCCGCACCTATTACGGCCATGGTGCCGATAAGAAGGCCAAGAGGAAGTAATCATGGGAAAGAGTTCTGCAGCAAGATCGCTGCCCGATAATGAAGCAAAAGCCGTGCTCCGCATGCTTCGGGTGAGCCCGCAAAAATTGAATGT
>DKOD01000054.1:1263-6392 GCA_002469865.1 Alphaproteobacteria bacterium UBA7371
TTTTCGCGCCGTCGCATCGCTGAAGATGTGCGCAAATGTTTGCAATCAGCCATTGCCAATGCCGAAAATAATCATGACCTCGATGTCGATAGCTTGATTGTGTCTGAGGCCAGTGTTGGCAAGAATATTGTGATGAAGCGTTTTCGTCCACGGGCCCGTGGACGTGTCGGCCGCATTGAAAAGCCATTTTCACAGCTGACCATTGTGGTCCGCAGCGTTGAGGAGCAAGCCTAATGGGACAGAAAATTAATCCAATTGGTTTCCGCCTTGGCGTTAACCGGACTTGGGACAGCCGTTGGTTTGCAGTGAAGGGTGAGTATGGTAAGCTTCTTCATGAAGATTTGGCCATCCGCAAATACCTCAAAAAACGCCTCGCCCAGGCGGGCTTGGGTAAGGTTGTTATTGAGCGGCCCCATAAAAAATGCCGCGTAACCCTCTATTCTGCGCGTCCAGGTGTGATTATCGGCAAAAAAGGCGCCGACATTGAGAAGTTGCGCAAGGAATTGTCGCAATTCACAGATTCCGAGCTGCATCTCAACATCGTTGAAGTTCGTAAGCCTGAGATTGATGCCACGCTTATTGCGGAATCGGTTTCCCAACAGCTCGAGCGTCGTGTTGCATTCCGTCGCGCAATGAAACGCGCCATGCAGAATGCCATGCGCATGGGCGCTCTTGGCATTCGTATTTCCTGCGCTGGCCGTTTGGGTGGCGCAGAAATTGCCCGTACCGAGCAATATCGCGAGGGGCGGGTGCCGCTTCATACCCTGCGCGCGGACATCGATTATGGTGAAGCCCGCTCATTCAGCGCTTATGGAATTAGTGGCATCAAGGTTTGGGTGTTTAAAGGTGAGGTCATGGAACATGATCCATCAGCCCAGGAACGTCGTATGCTTGAAATGCAAGAGGGCAACCGCCCGCGTCTGTGACGCTGGCTGGCCCCATAATGTAAGAGGGAATTGGAATTATGCTGCAACCTAAACGCACGAAATTCCGGAAAATGCACAAAGGCCGGATTCATGGTGTCGCCCATCGCGGCAGCACTTTGAATTTTGGTTCCTACGGGTTGAAGACCGTCGATCCTGAGCGGATCACATCGCGTCAGATCGAAGCTGCCCGTCGTGCCATCACGCGCCACATGAAACGGCAGGGTCGTGTGTGGATCCGGGTGTTTCCTGACGTGCCTGTTTCCAAGAAGCCAACCGAGGTTCGGATGGGTAAGGGTAAGGGCTCACCAGAATTTTGGGCGGCACGTGTGAAGCCCGGTCGTATCATGTTCGAGATTGACGGCGTCACCGATGCTGTGGCACGCGAGGCGCTTCGCCTTGGTGGTGAAAAGCTACCGGTGCGTTGGAAAATCGTATCGCGCATTGAAGAATAAGGTGGAAATGACCATGAAAGCCAGTGAAGTTCGCACCATGTCCGTTGATCAACTCCAGGATGAGTTGTTGAAACTAAAGCGTGCCCAGCTAAACCTCCGTTTCCAAATGGCAACGGGTCAGGTTGAGAATACTGCCGAGTTTCGGCGTGTGCGCCGGGATATTGCCCGCATCAAAACAATGCTCGGTGAAAAAGCCGTGGCAGCACAGAGCGCCTGAGGAGACGAACATGCCAAAAAGAATGCTTCAGGGTGTGGTGATAAGCGATAAGAACGACAAGACCATTGTGGTTCGTGTCGAGCGTCGTTTCACACATCCCGTGATGAAAAAGACCGTGCGTCTTTCAAAGAAGTATCATGCCCATGATGAGCAAAATCTTGCGAAGTCTGGTCAGGTCGTTTGGATAGAGGAATGCAAGCCTCTTTCCAAGAACAAGAGATGGAGGGTTGTTGAGCAAGAAGCCTCAGCATCCTGACAAACAAAGATTTATTTGGAGTAACAGCACATGATACAGATGCAAACCAACCTGGATGTTGCCGATAATTCCGGCGCACGTCGGGTGCAGTGCATCAAGGTACTGGGTGGAGCCAAGCGCCGGACAGCGGCCATTGGTGACGTCATTGTCGTGTCCGTCAAGGAAGCCATTCCGCGTGGACGTGTCAAAAAAGGCCAGGTTTTGAAGGCCGTGGTGGTACGCACTGCAAAAGAGACTCGCCGCCCCGATGGAAGCGTTATTCGCTTTGATCGTAATGCCGCGGTTTTGTTGAACAATAATGGTGAGCCGATTGGCACCCGTATTTTCGGTCCAGTGACGCGCGAATTGCGGTCCCGTGGCCAAATGAAGGTGATCTCACTCGCGCCGGAGGTGTTGTGATGCAAAAGATCCGTAAAGGTGACAATGTGATCGTTCTTGCAGGACGCGACCGTGGTAAGCGTGGTGAGGTGCTCACCGTGATACCCAAAGAAAACCGTGCGGTTGTTCAAGGCATTAATGTCGTTCGACGTCACACCAAGCCAACGCAATTTGCTCAAGGCGGCATTGTCGCCAAGGAATTGTCTGTTGATTTATCCAACCTGGCCCTACTGGATCCCAAAACCGATGAGGCCACCCGTGTGGGCTTCAAGGTCATGGAAGATGGTTCCAAGGTTCGTGTGGCCAAAAAATCGGGGGAAGTCATTGATGGCTGATTATGTCCCACGCATGCAGGCCCATTATAACGAGGTCGTTCGTCCGGCAATGCAGGAAAAGTTCTCCTATCAGAACGTCATGCAAATGCCGCAGCTCGATAAAATCGTGATTAACATGGGCGTTGGCGAAGCGACCCAAGACACCAAAAAAGTAAAAAATGCGTTTGAAGATCTTGCCAAAATTGCCGGTCAAAAACCGGTGATTACGAAGGCACGTAAGTCCAATGCCAGCTTCAAGCTGCGTGAGGGCATGCCGATTGGTGTTAAGGTGACTCTTCGTCGGGCACGCATGTATGAGTTCATGGATCGTTTGGTCACCATGGCGCTACCGCGCGTGCGTGACTTCCGTGGTTTGAACCCAAAGAGTTTTGATGGTCGTGGCAATTATGCCATGGGCTTAAAAGAACATATCATCTTCCCAGAAATCGAATATGACAAGGTTGAGAACATCTGGGGCATGGACATCATTGTATGCACCACAGCCCCAACAGATGATGAAGCTCGCGAAATGTTGCGTGCCTTCCACTTTCCCTTCGTTGTAAAGCAGGAGAACTGAGCCATGGCGAAGAAGAGTGCCATCGAAAAAAACAATCGCCGTATCAAAATGGCGGCAAGCCAGCGCAATAAGCGTGCAGAGCTTCGTGCGGTAGCGCGCGACAAGACGCTGCCTGCAGAGGAGCGCTTTGCAGCAACCATGAAATTGGCATCCATGCCACGCAATGGCGCAGGCGTACGCGTTCGCAATCGTTGTGAGGTAACCGGGCGTCCCCATGGTTATTATCGCAAAATGAAGATGTCCCGTATCGCGCTTAGGGAACTTGGTTCCCGTGGCCTGATTCCGGGCCTCGTTAAGTCTAGCTGGTAAGGGAGGGTTTGATGGCTACAACTGATCCACTCTCTGATATGCTGACACGTATCCGCAATGCGCAATTGCGCAAGCATCCCAAGGTTGTGTGCCCAGCTTCTAAGCTGCGCGGCAATGTTTTGGATGTGTTGCGGGAGGAAGGCTTTATTCGCGGTTACAGCCGTATTGAGCAACATAAGGGTCTTGATGAATTTGAGATCGAATTGAAATATTTCGAAGGCGCACCGGCCATTCAGGAGATGAAGCGCGTCTCCACCCCTGGTCGGCGTGTTTACAAGCCTGTTGATGAACTTCCCAAGGTCCGTAATGGCCTAGGCATCACCATCATCTCGACGTCACGTGGGGTCATGTCTGATTCCCGTGCACGCCTGGAGAATGTTGGTGGCGAAGTTCTCTGCACAGTATTCTAACGGGAGGATTTGAGAATATGTCACGTATCGGCAAACGTCCCGTGGAAGTGCCCAATGGTGTGACCGTGGAATTATCCGGCAGGGATCTCTCTTTTAAAGGTCCAAAAGGCGAAATGGGCTTCAAGCTTGTGGATGAGGTTGTCTGCGAGGTGAAGGACAATTTTGTCACCATCACCCCACGGGATCAGTCCAAGCGTTCACGCTCCATGTGGGGCATGCAGCGCACCTTGGTGAATAATTACATTGAGGGCGTGAGTCAGGGTTATACCAAAGAGCTTGAAGTTAATGGCGTTGGTTTCCGGGCCATTCTTCAGGGGAAAATTTTGGTTCTGCAGCTCGGCTACAGCCATGACATTCACTATCCGATTCCCGAGGGTATCGAGATCAAATGTGAAAAGCCCACAAGCATTGCTATCTCTGGAAATTCCAAACAGCGTGTGGGGCAGGTTGCAGCAGAAATCCGGTCCCTTCGTGCGCCAGAACCTTACAAGGGTAAGGGCGTCAAGTATGTCAACGAATATATCTTCCGCAAGGAAGGTAAAAAGAAATAAGGGACAGACATGGCAAGCCGTAACAAAATTTTTACCCGTCGTCGCAACCGCGTTCGCAACCATCTGAAGAAGGTTTCGAATGGCCGGCCACGTCTTAGTGTCTTCCGCTCGGGCCGTCACATTTACGCACAGATCATCAATGATGAGACTGGTGCCACCGTGGCGTCTGCATCAACGCTTGAAAAGGACCTCCGCAGCAAGGCCGGTGTGAACACCGAAGCGGCTGCAAAAGTTGGTCATTTGATTGCCGAACGTGCCAAAGCTGCTGGTGTTGAAACCGTGGTGTTTGACCGCGGCGGCTTTATTTTCCACGGACGTGTTCGCTCGCTGGCTGAAGCCGCGCGCGAAAGCGGCCTGCAGTTCTAAGGATACGTGAAATAATGGCTCAAGATAGAGACAACAAGCAGGAACGTGATTCCGAATTCGTCGACCGCCTGGTGCATATCAACCGCGTTGCCAAAACTGTGAAAGGTGGTAAGAATTTTGCCTTTGCAGCCCTGGTTGTGGTTGGCGATCAGAACGGACGTGTTGGCTTTGGCCACGGCAAAGCCCGGGAGGTTCCCGAGGCAATCCGGAAGGCCACGGAACAGGCAAAGCGTCAGATGGTTCGCGTGCCGTTAAGGGAAGGTCGCACCCTTCATCATGACGTTGAAGGACGTCACGGTGCAGGTAAGGTCGTTCTGCGTGCAGCACCTGTCGGTAAAGGCATCATTGCTGGTGGCCCATTGCGTGCGGTTTT
>DKOD01000102.1:0-1283 GCA_002469865.1 Alphaproteobacteria bacterium UBA7371
GTGGGGATCGGTCGGCAGGCCCTCAAACGCGCCTGCCAATATGCCCAAGAACGGTCCGTCTTCGGCCAAACAATTGGTGCCCACCAATCCATTCAACACCCCCTGGCAGAAAGCTTTGCCGAATTGGAAGCCGCATGGCTGATGGTCGAAAAAGCAGCCGATCTTCACGACGAAGGCAAGCCCTGTGGCATTGAAGCCAATGCGGCCAAATATCTGTCAGCAGAAGCAAGTTTCAAAGCCTGTGAGCGTGCCATTCTCACCCATGGTGGCATGGGTTATGCCCAGGAATATGATGTGGAACGACTGATGCGGGAGGTTTGGATCAACCGCCTTGCACCCATTTCCCAGCAAATGGTCCTCAATTATATTGCCGAGCGTGCCCTCAAACTTCCCAGAAGTTATTAATCACTCTGCCAAAGACAACATCCCGGCGGTTGATCAAGATACCTGGACAATAACCTTGCCACGGGGCCGTCCGGTTTCCTGATAATCATGGGCAAATCCTGTTTCTTCCAGCGGGAATGTCTTGGCGATGCGTTCGACAAAAAACTTTTGTTCAAGCGCCTGTTGCACCAATTTGGCTGCCGCCAGCTTGTCTTCCTCTGGAACCTCGAAAATGGCAACACCATGAATAGAAATATTGCGGTACATGTATTTGGCCCAGTCAAGGATTGGTTTGGGGTTGCTGGCAGACCCATAACTGGCAATGCTTCCATTCTCGGCGACATAGGACCAAGCATGTTCCAAGTGACCCCCCAGGTCCACATCCACCATATGCTGAACACCTTGCCCATTGGTAACCTCGGCAATTTTTCGTGCAATTTCCTCTGCAACAGGAGCGACAACATGATCTGCACCGGCAAGGCGCGCATCTTCCTGCTGTTCTTGGCTCCTTGCTGTGGCCAAAACATGGCACCCCATGAATTTGGCCAGCGCCACCGCCGCATTACCCACAGCCCCACCACCGCCGGTGATCAAAACAACATCACCGGGATGGGTATTGCCCAACCTCAGGGCATGGGCCGCGGTGAAAGCTGGTACCCCTAAGCTGGCACCGAGCTGCATGGATGCTGAATCTGGAAGCAACATGGCACGGCTCGCCGGCACACGCACATATTCCGCTGCCGCCCCGTCCCAACATCCAAGGGCAGCTTCCCAAACCCACACCCGTTGGTTCACCCGTTGCCCAACAACATCAGAACCAAGCTGAGAAATAGTTCCTGCTGCATCAAAACCGGGGATGGTCACCTCATGCTTCATGGGCCCACGAAAACCTGAGCGTC
>DKOD01000102.1:1676-5507 GCA_002469865.1 Alphaproteobacteria bacterium UBA7371
TGGGATAGGAAATTCTTCCAACTGGATGACCTCAGACCCTTGGCCCTGCATCCGGTAACATGCTGCCTTCATCATATCTTTTCCTTTCCTTTTGACCTGGCATCGATCAAATGCTGAGGAACTTGGAATTGCTTCATCACCTCATCGGCATGGCCATCCAGCACAGGCGGCTCCTGCCTAATGGGCAAATGCTCCCCATTAAATCTTCCCGCAGGCGATGGAAACACAACATCTCCAGCCGTGCTATGGGTTATCGTCTGGAAAAAACCGACTTTTTGTAGATGTTCATCATCAAAAACCTCGCCAAGCGTTCGAACAGGGCCGCAGGCTATTTCCACCGATCTCAACGCTTCAATCCACTCGTCTGTTCTGCGGGTTGCCATGGCTTTCTCAACAATTTCATAGACCTTTGAAATATGTTTCGAGCGCCCAACCATGGTGGCATAGGCCGGATCACTGGCAAGGTCATGGCGGCCGATCAACTCAAAGAAACGTTTCCAATGGCCGTCATTATAGGCAAGCAAACAAATGTGCCCATCCTTGGTTTTGTAAGGTTTGCGCATGGGGGAAACCACGCGCTCATAACCCGGCTCTCCCAATGCAGGGGAAAATGCCCGGCCAGCCATTTGTTCCACAAAGGTAAACGAGACCATGGTTTCAAACATGGGCACCTCCACATGGGCGCCCTGTCCGGTTTTTTCTCTTTTGTACAAAGCTGCCAGCAGGAGATTAACCGCCATCACGCCTGTGGTTTTATCGGCAATGATGTTGGGCACAAAATCCGGCTCACCTGACCTGGTGACAAAGCACCCAGATATCCCTGAGCATCCTTGAATCACATCATCATAAGCAGGTTGATCAGCCATTGGCCCGTCCTGCCCATAGCCCACAAGATCACCATAAATAATCTCGGGGTTTAACGCTGCAACCTCGTCATAGGACAAACCAAGACGTCTCATTTTGGCCGGGCGCATGTTGTGAACCAACATATCCGCCCCAGAAATCATCGCCCGAAAAATTGCCAAATCTTCTGCTGTTTTCAGGTCCAAACAGACAGACCTTTTGTTGCGATTCAGGCCACTAAATAGCGCTGATATTCCATCAACAGGTGCCGGCATGATGTTGCGCACATCATCGCCTTTGGGCGGTTCAATCTTGATCACGTCACCACCAAGATCACCTAGAATTTGTGTTGCATAGGGCCCATAAACCACCGAGGTTAGGTCCAAAATGCGCACCCCATCTAATGGTAAGTCCGTCATTATTTTGCTCTCTGGTTAAAGCGACGTCCCACCAGCGAGGAGGCAATATTTACCTTTTGAATATCGATGCTGCCCCCGGCGATGCCCCAACCCCAAGCATCACGCATTTTTTGCTCCATTGGATATTCCCTTGAATAACCATAGCCACCCATCAATTGCATCGCCTTGCCGGTAACCTCACGGACCATTTCATTGGCAAAACATTTGGCCACCGATGCATCCCCAATCGAAGGAAGTCCCGATTGGGCATTGGTAACAGCGCGGTATAAAAGCAATCGAGACGCATCGATACGCATTTTCATTTCCGCAAGGTGAAGCTGCACCGCCTGAAAATCCACCAAGCTCTTTCCAAATTGTTGCCGATCTTGAACATAAGCCACAACATAATCAAAGGCTGACTGGGCAATGGCCAGGCTCATGGTGGTGTTGCCACAACGCTCCAAATCAAATGCATCCATTAGGTGCTTAAAACCACCGGCACCAATGAGCATATGATGGGCAGGAACACGCACATCATCAAAAAACATATCCGCGGAGGGAACCCCACCAAAGCCCATATGTTGCTCAGGTTTACCGAAGGTAAATCCAGAAACGTCTTTTTCCACAAATACCGCGCCGATGCCTGCAGCACCTGGCGCATCGGACATGCGCACATAGACCACATAACCATTGGCATGGCCGGCACCCGATGACCATCGTTTTTGGCCATTGATTAACAACTCATCGCCCAAATTTTCTGCCTTGGTCTTGAGGTCCGTGAGGGCTGTTCCAGCCTCTGGCTCCGACATGGAAATCGCCACCATCAATTCCCCAGAGCAAACCCGAGGGAGCACCTCACGCTTAAGCTGATCATTACCCATATGGGCAATGGCTAAGGTTGGGCCAAAGGAGGCCTCGAACACAGGCCAGGCCGCCGCAATAGAGGTTTTTGCCAATTCTTCCAGCACAACCACAGCATCGAGATGGTTAAGACCCAGCCCACCATATTGCGTGGGTATATTGATGCCCAAAAAACCCATTTCGGCAAATTCTTTCGTCATCTCTTGACTCACCGGCTCACCGGTTTGCTCAATGCGACGTGCCTCGGCCAACAACTTATCTTCGGCAAACCGGCGGGCGGTTTCCTGCAAGGCTCGCTGATCATCACTTAGCTGGAAATCCATCGCCCACTCCCTTTTTTTGGTTAATACCTTATGCTTAAGTCTTTCGACGCACTTCTACCACCCTCTTCTCCAACCATCAGGAAAGCCCAGCCCATGACCCATCCCCTCGCCCTTGAAGGTGTCACTGTTTTGGATTTGAGCCGTGTGCTTGCTGGTCCTTGGTCAACCCAAATCCTCGCGGACTTGGGCGCCAAGGTCATCAAGGTAGAAAAACCCGAAACAGGTGATGACACGCGCATTTGGGGCCCTCCTTTTATTCCTGGAACCACCGATGCGGCTTATTTTGCCTGCACCAACCGAAACAAAAATTCCGTGGCAGTGGATTTTGCCCAAGAGGAAGGTGCGGCCATCATTCGTGCGATGGCCCCCAAAGCCGATATTTTTGTGGAAAATTTTAAGCTTGGGGGGCTGGCCAAATATGGCCTTGATTACGAAAGCCTCAAGGCAGAAAATCCCGGGCTCATCTATTGCTCCATAACAGGCTTTGGCCAAACCGGTCCCTATGCATCGAGGGCAGGCTATGATTACCTTATCCAAGGCATGTCTGGCTTGATGAGCGTTACCGGCCATGAAACACCCACCAAAGTGGGCGTGGCCATCAGTGATTTGGTGACGGGCCTGTATGCCACCATATCCATCCTGGCAGCCCTGCGCCACCGGGAAGAAACCGGGCAAGGCCAACATATTGATTGCTCGTTGCTTGATTGCCAAACCGCAGCCATGGCCAATCAGGCAGCAAATTGGCTTGTTGGGGGCGTGGTGCCCAAGCCCATGGGCAACAGCCACCCCAATGTGGTGCCCTATCGGGTCTTTGAGGTTGCTGACGGTCATATCATCATTGCCTGTGGCAATGATGGTCAATTCCAGCGCCTATGCCAGGCGTTTGACATGAAAGACGAGGCCACAGACCCGCGTTTTTTAAAAAATGTGGATCGGGTGCTGAACCGCCAGGCCATTGATGATCTTATTGAAGAACGCACCTCAAAAATGAGCAAGCAAAGAGCTCTTGAATTGCTCGAACAACATGCTGTTCCAGGCGGCCCCATCAACAACATCCCAGAGGTTTTTGAGGATCCTCATATTCAAGCTAGGGGCTTACTAAAAACACTTGAGCGCGGTGATGGCACGACGATTACCGCACCTGGTTTTCCGGTCAAATTGTCGGAAACGCCGGCCAGGTCTGACATCGCACCGCCAATTCTGGGTGTGCATACGCAGGAAGTGTTGCAGGAGATGCTGATGCTCAAGCAAGACGAATTGGATATATTACGCAAAAAAGGAATTATTGGTTAAAACCCCTGAGGCGCACCTTTGGATGTGGAATGTTCATGGGATAGGGCCTTACCGGGATGGACATGGGCAAAGGCCTGATGGGCAGCAATACTTGCCTCTGAAAAGCCCGTTAG
>DKOD01000102.1:5885-11986 GCA_002469865.1 Alphaproteobacteria bacterium UBA7371
GCTTCTAAATTGGTCGCCATGCTTGTGGGCGAGACGGGGATACCCCCATCGGCAACATTGATGCCCATGGAAGAAATGTCAGAAAGATCACTTTTAAGCCCATAAAAGGCGAGCAAGTGACTTGCTTTGAGTTCATGCTCAACCTGTTGATCATTGCGCACCACCACATGGGTTAATTCGCGATCACCCTTAAGACCTGCCAATTGCCCTGGGACATGCAACGATATTTGACCATCGGCGGCCAATGATTTCATGCGTGCCACCATGGCAGGGCTTGCCCGGAACTTGTCCCGGCGATGAACCACATGGACATGGGCGGCAATGGATGACAATTCCACGGCCCAATCCACCGCGGAATCACCGCCACCTGCCACCACCACATGGCGATGTGCAAATTCCGCCGGATCGACAACCGAATAGCGCACAAAATCAGGTTCAAATTTTTCAATATCATGCAGCGGGGGCCGATTGGGGCCGAATGCCCCTGCGCCAGCAGCAATAATAACCGCACCAGCATCAAGCTTTGACCCATCGGTCAACGTGGCATGCCACCGACCATCCAACCGGTCCAGTTGCTGCACCCGCACCAGAAAATCCATGGGGGGCTGATAAGGCTTCATCTGCGCAAGCAAACGGTCAACCAATTCCTTGCCAGACACCTCGGGAAAGGCTGGCACATCATAGATAGGTTTCATGGGATAAAGGGCCGTACATTGGCCGCCAGGTGCGTCTAGTGCGTCAACCAAATGGCTGCGAAGACCTAGCTGCCCACAAGCAAAAACAGCAAAAAGCCCCACGGGCCCAGCCCCAACCACCAAAACATCCGTCTGAGAAATCTTTTTCATGGACTGGATGTTAGGGCGAATAGCTTGCTTCGTCCAATCATGTTGGAAAGAAACATGAACTTTATGTTACAGCCCGGAATTTGGTGAATAAGACAAGGTCCATGATGTCCATGAACAAAGAATTTGTGCTGACAATTTCCTGCGAAGATCAAGTTGGCATTGTGGCTGGCCTGACCAACGAGCTTGCGGGCCAGAATTGGAACATCGTGGACAGCGCTCAATATTGGGACAAAGTCACCAACCGCTTTTTTATGCGCATCGCCTTCTCCACAGATCATAAGACCACCCGCGATGACGTCGAGAGATGTTTGAACCCTGTCTTCACAAGGTTTGTCATGAAAACCCGTGTGCTGGACCGTGCAGAAAAGCAGCGGCTTTTGATTATGGTGTCAAAATTTGACCATGCCATGCGTCATTTGGTTTATCAGATTCAAGTGGGGTTTTTGCCTGCAAAGGTTGCTGCAATCGTGTCCAATCATGAAGACACCAGGCAATTTGCCGAGGATTTGAATATCCCCTTTTACTTGATTCCGGTGGCAAAAGATCAAAAATTGGAAGCCGAAGAACAGTTACTAAATGTGGTCCGCGATGAGCGGGCTGACTTGGTGGTGCTAGCCCGCTACATGCAAATCCTATCGGACCAATTATCAAACCGCTTATTCGGCAAGGTGATCAACATCCATCATGCATTTTTGCCAAGTTTTAAAGGTGCCAAGCCATATCATCAGGCCCATGCGAGGGGGGTTAAACTTATTGGCGCCACGGCTCATTATGTAACACCAGACCTGGATGAGGGACCCATTATCGAACAAGAAACCATCCGGGTGAAGCATTCCCACACCGCCGAAGACCTTTTGGCCCATGGCCGGGATATCGAAGCGCGGGTTTTGAGCAGGGCCGTCAAACTCCATGTGGAAGGCCGTGTCTTGCTTAACGGCCAAACCACGGTGGTGCTGGATTAATCAAGCGACCTGTTGGTCGTTGGCGTCGCGGATTTCCTGCAGGGTCGGCCGCTTCATGCCACGGATCAAGTCCTCGATGGTTAATTTGCCGACTTTTTCCTTGCGCTTATTCACAATCACAGCATGGTCTGTTGAATGCTCCGCAAAGATCTGCAGGGCCTGCTCTAGGGTGGTGGAACCATGCATTTCTGGGCCATCAGCCTCTGGGTCAATGGGCTCCATGATCGCTCGAACCCGCAGCACACGGGCACGGTTAATATCCTTCATGAAATCAGCGACATATTCATCGGCAGGCTGCATCAAAATATTTTGTGGGTCGTCATTCTGAATGATCATGCCATCTTTCAAAATAGCGATGGTATCGCCAATGCGAAGCGCCTCATCCAAGTCATGGGTGATGAAAACAATCGTCTTCTGGATCTCTTCTTGGAGGTCCAGGAGAATATCCTGCATTTCCGTCCTGATGAGTGGATCAAGGGCAGAAAAGGCCTCGTCCATCAACAAAATTTCCGCATCGGTGGTCAGTGCACGGGCAAGGCCCACCCGTTGCTGCATGCCACCAGATAATTTGGCTGGGTAGTAATCCTCATAACCAGCCAATCCGACGCGTTCGATCCATCGTTCAGAGCGTTCCTTAATTTCTTTTTTGCCAACATTTTGGATTTGCAGCCCATAACCAACATTATCAATCACGCTGCGGTGGGGAAGTAGGGCAAAACGCTGGAACACCATGGATATCTTATGGCGACGAAGCTCCCTCAAGGATTTTTGGTCCATGGCCAGGACGTTGTCACCATCAATGATCATCTCACCTGCTGTTGGCTCAATCAAACGGTTGATGTGGCGAATAAGGGTGGACTTTCCCGAACCAGAAAGCCCCATCACGACCTGAAGCTCATTGCGCTTCATGTCCAAATTGATGTTGTTCAAACCAAGGACATGGCCATTTTTTTCCAAAAGCTCATCCTTGCCCACACCGGCAGCAACTGCTTCCATGGCCTTTTTTGGGTTTGGACCAAATATTTTGTAAAGGTTTCGAATAGAGATCATGGTGTCTGACATTAGTGGGATTGCTCCTGATGTTTTTGCAGGCGCTTACCAAAGCGCTGGGTAACCCGGTCAAAGATGATCGCCAGCGCCACGATGGCGAGGCCATTCATCAAACCAAGCGCCAAATACTGATTGGATATCGCTTGAAGAACGGGAATTCCAAGACCCTTCACACCAATCATGGAGGCAATCACCACCATGGACAACGCCATCATGATGGTCTGGTTCACACCAGCAAAAATATTAGGCAACGCCAGGGGAATCTGGACATCCATCAGGCGCTGGTAGGTGGAAGATCCAAAGGCGTCGGCAGCCTCCAACACCTCTCGGTCAACCAAACGGATTCCCAAATTGGTCAGGCGAATAATGGGTGGCACGGCATAGATGCATACGGCAATCATGCCTGGCACCTTACCAATACCCAGCAACATCACCACAGGAATAAGATACACAAAGCTCGGGATTGTTTGCATCACATCCAACACAGGCGTGATCATGCCCTGGGCGCGGTCAGAACGTGCCATCAGAATGCCAATGGGTATCCCAATGGCGATGCATATGAGTGTTGCCACGGAAATAATAGCCAGTGTGGACATGGTGTTTTCCCACATGCCCAGATAGCCAATCACCAAAAATGATAGGATGGCACCCACGGTGATGGCCATGCTTCGTCCACCTGCCCAAGTGAGCCCAGCAATGACCAATATAACGATAGGCCAAGGGGTGGCCAAAAGAAGTTGCTCAAAAGCGATCAAAAATTGCAGGAGTGGATCAAAGAAGTTCTCAAGCGCCTCGCCATATTCACGCGAAAAATCTCTGAAGCCGTTATCAATAAACCGACGAAGCGCGCTGTTGTCGCGGCGGCTAAGTGCGGGAAATTCCGAAAAAAAGTCCATGGTTACCCTAAGCTGTTCGTAAAGGAATAAGTGAGGGCCCCAGAAAGCTCCGGGGCCCCAACTGCTGGTTTAGCAAGCCGAATCAAAGATTGGCTTTGACTTTCTTGGCCACGTCGGCAGGGACCCATTTGGTCCACACATCTTCTTTGGTGGCAAGAAATTCAATTGCTGCATCTTCGCCAGTGGCCTGGTTATCAACCATGAAAACGAGCATTTCATTCATGACTTTACCAGGATAGACGCGGTTGGCGATAAATTCTGCAGCCACGCTACCACTTTTCTTGAAATCTGCCGTGATCACGCTGTTTACTTCAGACTCGTTCCAAGACGTTGCTTTGGGGTTGGCACAATCCTGCTCAGGCAATGCAATGCAGTTGTTCCAGTTATCATTACCAGCAAATGACGCCTCAAAAGGAATCATTTTTAAGCCATACTTCCCGATGACCGCCGTGGGCGACCAATAATAACCAAACCAATTTTCGCCACGATCCACAGCCTTGCTGATGGAACCGTCGAGACCGGCGGAAGAACCTGGGTCCACAAGCACCCAACCTTTTTTCTCCATCTCAAAAGCGCGATATAGGTTCGCATTTGCAAGCTGACATGCCCAGCCAGATGGGCAGGTCATGAATGCACCTTTGGATTTGTTTTCGCTATATGGGAAGAGGTCAGGGCGCTCCAAAATCTTCTCAACGGTGTTCAGTTCGGGGTTATCTTCCAAAAACTTGGAAGGAACCCACCAACCCTCACCAAGACCGGTGATTGGCCCTGCATTTGCTGAGACGAGACGACCCTCGCCAATGGCTTTTTGCAACGGCTCTTTGAAAGCGTTGACCCAAAGCTCAGGGGCCACATCTGGCGCACCTTTTTCGTTCATGGAGGTAAAGGTTGGCATGGTGTCGCCAGGAATAAGTTCAGCGTTACAACCATAACCTTCTTGAAGGATGATCTTATCAACATTGGCCATCAAAGATGCTGATGCCCAATTCATTTCGGCGATGGTTACATCACCGCATTCCGCTTTCGCAATGTCAGCCATGGAAAGGCTCACGGTTACGGCTGCCGCGCACATAAAGGCGGTTCCGGTTACCCGTTTCATTTGACGCACTCCTTATTTCTCACACAATTATTTTCAAAGGGGCGGTCTGCCAGCGAAAAGAATTAGACGCTGAAGACTCAAATCTTGAGGACCTCACCATTCAGTGAAAGAAGGCCCAAACCCCAACAACACCCACGCAAGCAGGCACACTAAGTGTAACCAAAGGCCTTTTCAAAAAGCAAATTTAAAAATAACCATTTGTTTTTGAACTATTTTTTTAGTTAGCAAGGCGGCCGTGGGCGGTAAAAACCGGATTATTGTCAATATGCCGCAACCTCAGTTGGGTGCCGGATGGGAATTTCCATATGGCTGACACAACCGAAGCCAATAGCCCCGCGGCACGATCCAGATCCACAGGCGATGTCCAAAGATCCAACATCTCTGCCTCAATAAGTTTCTTGGCCAGGCTTGCTTCGACCACCATCGGCTGGAAGCCTAGATTGTCATTTCCTGAGGTTAAAAAAACCATACACCATGGATGAGCACTGGCCCCTTCAAGGTCATGACAGGCAGAGAGATCGACCTCTTCTGAGCCCATCATGGCCAAAATCCCCTGGTCAACCAGATCATGGCCTTTGCCTTTCCCAGTGACCTCGATGCCCACAAGGTTCTGGGAAAGTGTCCCAAGATCCCTGCTGAATATCATTTCCTTATCACTATCAGGCAGCAAAATTTATGTCTCCAAACTGATCAGGATTTGCCCGCCGCCAAATACGCAGCCAGTCTGAGGGAACGCTGTCTTCATCAAGAAGACAACCGGCAGGGATGGGTGGGTAAATTTCTTCATAACTTTTGACAAGCCCTGGCCCCACGCGGCGGTAAATTTGGTAACCATGAAGCTGGCTTGGGTTATCCATGCCCATGGCACCAACAATCGATCTGAAGGAGCGAATTGTGTTATGATGGTAATTGCGAACGCGCTGGGCTTTATCCTCCACATCCAACATCTTGTATAACCTGGGGTTGGTCGTGGCCACGCCCACGGGGCAAGTGTTCTTGTTGCATTGTCTTGATTGAATGCATCCCACCGACATCATCATGGCGCGCGCGGCATTACACATGTCAGCGCCAATGGCCAGCTTGCGGACCATGTCAAAGCCCGTGGCCACCCGACCACTAGCAATAAGCCTGATGTCTTTGCGCAGTCCAAAACCCGTCAACGCCTGATGGGCGAATGAAAGCGCATCATCAAGGGGCATGCCCAGATGGTTGGCATATTCCATGGGCGCAGCACCCGTGCCGCCCTCAG
>DKOD01000102.1:12368-24081 GCA_002469865.1 Alphaproteobacteria bacterium UBA7371
ATCGAAAGAAACTGACTTCTAGCACCAATGGCGAGCTTGAATCCTATGGGCTTACCCCCGGATAATTCACGAAGGCGTGCAACAAAATGACAGAGACCCGAGGGACCATCAAAGGCGCTGTGGGACGGTGGCGAAATAACATCTGCCCCCATGGGAACACCTCTTATTTCAGCAATCTCTGGGGTTATTTTGCCAGCGGGCAACATGCCCCCATGGGCTGGTTTTGCCCCTTGGGAAAGTTTGATTTCAATCATTTTGATTTCGCGTTTTTGGGCTTTGGCGACGAATTCATCCTCGCTGAATGTCCCTTTTTGTTCATCCCGAACACCAAAATAACCCGTACCGATTTGCAGGCAGATATCACCACCTTGCATATGGTACGAACTCAAGCCCCCTTCCCCGGTGTTATGGTAAAAGCCGCCTTCTTTGGCGCCCTTATTAAGTGCCATCAACGCATTTGGCGAAAGAGATCCAAATGACATGGCAGAAATATTCAATCTTGAAGCGTCATAGGGCTGCCGGCAATCAGGCCCTCCCACCAAGATGCGCTGTGCCACCTCATCACCCCTCTTTGGGGCCAAGGAATGGGAAACCCATTCATAGCCCGTCTGGGTCATGTCCCTGTCGGTGCCAAACGCCTGGGTATCGTCAACATTTTTGGAACGCTGGTAGATGACGGTGCGGGTTTCACGGTCATAGGGCCGCTCACTCTTGTCATCTGCGATAAAATATTGCCGAATTTCTGGCCGAAAAAATTCTAGGATGTAGCGAATATGGCCCAAAACGGGGAATGTGCGCAAAAGTGTGTGGCTTTTTTGGGTAACGTCATGGATCGCAATTGCCACCAGCAAAAGCATAAATACAACAAACCATCCAATATGGGCATTTAAAATGACCAAGATGGCCGCAAGCAGCAGCAGCACCACACCGAAGCCCAAATACCAAACCCGCCGCGTTTCCATGGACCACCTTTAAACAACAAACAACCATAGTGTTACGGCGAGAATACTTGGCTGACAATGACCTATTTGAGCCTCAAAAAAGACCCATTTTAGTGGGCGAATAACTGCCCCATATCCGCAAAAGCCTTAAATTCTAAGGCATTGCCTGAAGGATCCTTGAAAAACATCGTGTGCTGCTCACCAATTTCACCTTGAAAGCGCACCCGCGGTTTGATGACCCAGTCTGTTTCTTTATGGGCAAGCAATTTTGCAGACATGTTCGCAAATTGGTCGAGGGTGAGCACCACCCCAAAATGCGGCACGGGCACTTGGTCTCCATCAACAGGGTTATGAACCGTCAAATCCTCTTTGGGGCTCATATGCAGCACCAGCTGATGGCCAAACATATCAAGATCCTGCCAATGATCGGACGAACGTCCGGTTCCACAACCAAGAACTTGAATATAAAAGTCACGGGTCTGGTCCAGATCCCTAACAGGAATGGCCAAATGAAATGGTTGGGTCATGGTTTCTCCTATTCCCGACGCAAAAAGACATCCACCAGACGGTCCGCCCAATGGTGGGACGTGAATTTCTGGCGCAACAACTCACGATCAAAATGTTCATCCACAAAGGTAAAAAAATCAATCTTCTGATCCTCAAACGGTATGTAAGACTCCAAAAAGAAATCCAACATGCCCGTTTTGGCCTGCCGAACATGCCCATAACGTATGGATAATTCTTGCAAGGCATCGCGAACGGGCTCACTTTTGTGAATAAGCCGGTACAAAGCCGCGCCAATGCCTGCGCGGTCGGAGCCTGACTTGCAATGCATGAATGCGGGATAAGCAATCGTGGAAAATAAGTCTTTTAAATCATGCAATTGTTGGGGCTTTGGGATATCCCGGGAATTCAACCGAAAATCGACCAAGGTGATGTCATGGCGTGCGCATGCTTCCGCTTCCAATTGCCAAGCACCAACATCGCGTGGCCCACGCAAATTGATAATTGTGCGCACGCCTTTTTTGGCAAGATAAGAAATTCTCGCGGGGCTTGGCTGATTTCCACGCCAAAGATGCTCATCAACTTGATGAAAATTATTCCAAACGGTTCCGCGCAAAAAGCCATGATCGACTGCGAACAAATCCCACCAATCAGCAAAGCCCCCTCGCATGTATGGGCGGTTGACCACCGGTTGAATATTGGATGGAAAGGAAATGGCCCCACGTCTGTTCATTTTTGTTAAATTTTCTCCGAAAGACGGATCGCGGTACGGCAACCAAGTTCCACAACCTGCCGAAACATGCCGTAAAATGGGATGTCTTCGGCACCTTGGGAAATGGCCAAATCTTTATGCTCCACCTCTTCAGCTTGAAATTTTTTTAACGTGTCAGCAAGCTTATGATCGCCTTCCTTGCGCACCAGCTGAATTTGCTCTTCATAATGATGGTCGATCACCGTTTCCACTGCTGCCGTGCAGGCATGGGCAAATTTTTCACCAAGAATTGCCGTGGCAAAGCCCAACGACCCTCCCGCCACGTGCCAAAAGGGCTGTAAAGCGGTGGGGCGAACATTCCTCGCAGGAAGGGTCTGGTTAAACTCAGCCAAATGTTCTTTTTCTTGCTGGTGCATGTGCCTAATTTGGCGTTTGGTTGATGCGGATTTGGGGTGAAAGGCCAAGCCAGCCAATTGCCCGTCATAAATACGCACCGCACCCAATTCACCCGCATGATCCACACGAAGCATTTCTTTGAGATGCTGCTCTTCAGCTTGCGTTGATTTGGGGATTCGCAAATTCTTTTGGTTTGTTGATTTCATCCATTCCATCCGTAAGGCCAAGAGTTGAATCTGTTGTTTAAGATGTAGCTCATTGCGCCATGCTTGCCCATAAGCCTCAGGGGCATGGCACGTGGTCGCAGAGAACCAAACCCATGGTATATTAGGTATGGCGTAGATCGAAACTATCACACAAACCGTGATGAGTGGTTTGGGGATCGCATTGTTGTCGGCACATACGGTGGTGGATGAATTGCGCCATGGTCAGCTGGCATCGCTAAATCTTCAAGGCCTTCCCATTTTGCGCAAATGGTTCTGGCTCCAATTATTGGATAATTTTTCCTCCCCGGCAGCCCAAAAAGTCCATGACTGGATCATCGCCCATCGCGCATCATGCATGCCGGGCAGCGACGTCGTAAAATAACCCGATGCATGTAACAATACGGACACTAAACCGTGTTATTTAACAATTTGGTTATTGCTTGGAGATATGCCGATGTCTTTTACCGTCTTTGCCCTTATGTTCTCCGTTTCCCTGTCGGGTGTGGCCATGGTAGCAAGTACCCATGCCGCCGACATCACCATTTTGCATGTGAATGACCATCATTCGCACCTAAGGGCGAACAGCAGAATGAACTTGGACCTTGGCGGCGAATCCACCCGGGTTGTGTCCGGTGGCTTTCCCGCGGTGGTCAGCAAAATCCGGGATCTGTCCGAGGGCAGAGACAATGTGCTGACCCTCCATGCCGGCGATGCCATCACCGGGGACCTTTATTACACCTTATTCAAAGGTGCGGCGGATGCCGCCATGATGAATATGGTCTGCTTTGACGCCTTTGTGCTCGGCAACCATGAATTCGACCATGGTGATGCCGGTTTGAAAGACTTCCTTGACATGCTCAAAACTGAAGAATGCGCAACCCCGGTTCTTGCGGCCAACGTGCGCCCCGAAGTCGGTGTGTCACCATTGGCCATGAACAGCACCGACGACTACATCCAGCCCTACACCATCAAGAAAATCAATGGCAAAGAATATGGCATCATCGGCATCAATATTGCCGAGAAAACCAAAAAGTCTTCCAACCCAGACGCCACCACCATGTTCGATAATGAAACAAAAACCGCCCAGAAATACATCAAGGAACTCACCGAAAAGGGTGTGGCGCGCATCATCTTGCTGACCCACCACCAATACCTCAACGACCTCGCCATGGCGAAGGAATTGACCGGTGCGGACGTGATCATTGGCGGCGACTCCCACACCCTTCTTGGGGATGCCTTTGAAGATGTTGGCCTGACGCCAATGGGTGCCTACCCGACATTGGTCAAGGGCGCCGATGGCAATGATGTGTGTGTGGCCCAGGCTTGGGAATATTCCCAAATTGTGGGTGAGCTGAATGTGCGCTTTGACGAACATGGTGCCATCGCAGCATGTGACGGCATCCCACACATGCCGATCACAGACTCATTCAAGCGCAAAAATGCTGAAGGAAACCGTGTGGAGCTTGAGGGCGAAGCCCGGGATAAGGCCAAGAAGCTTGTTGAAGATCACCCGTATATCTCCATTATGGCCACCGATGAAGACACCAAAACCATGTTGGCTGGTTTTTCGGCTAAGGTTGATAAGCTCGAGCAGGAAGTGATCGGTGAGGTTGCGGAAAACATTTGCCTGGAGCGTGTTCCTGGCCAAGGCAAGTCCAGCCTCTGCAGCCCGGAAGAAACAAACAAACATGGTGGCAGCGCTGCCAATTTGGTGGCCCATGCATTCCGCAACATGTCCAAGCAAAGCGATATTGCCATCCAAAATGCTGGCGGTGTGCGCGCAGACATCCCCGCGGGCAAATTCACGATTGGACAAGCATACCGGCTTATGCCTTTTGCCAACACGCTGGTGAATTTGGAAATGACCGGCGCAGAGATTAAACAGGTGCTGGAGGAAGCTGTGGAATTTGCAACCAAACCGAGTGGCTCCACCGGCGCTTACCCTTACGCGGCAGGTTTGCGTTGGGTGCTCGACATGACCAAAGATGCTGGCAACCGCATCACCCATCTTGAATTTAAGGGCCGAGAAGATTTTGCTTGGGTCACCATTGACCCAGACACAAGCTACACTGTTGTGACCAACAGCTACATCGGTGGTGGCAAGGATGGTTATGTGACTTTCGGAAATATCGCCAAGGACGAACGGATCACAGACACCTACCTAGATTATGCTCAGTCTTTTGTGGATTATGTTCGCGGGGTTAAAATTCTTCGCAAGCTGGATGCATCGGAATACTCCACCCAAGACGTTATCCGCTAAAGTTTTGCTTTTGTTCAAAAAGCTTGCCAAGCTCATCCCATGAGAGGGGGGGGTGCCCATGTTTCGTTATGACAACAAAATTGTGGTGGTCACAGGATGCGGTTCCATTGCTGCAGGGATAGGCAATGGACGCGCCATGGCCATGGCCTTTGCCCGGCAGGGTGCCAAGGTTATCGGAACAGACCGCAATTTGGAGGCAGCCAACCAAACTCTTGAAATGGTTCATCAAGAGGGTGGGCTCATGGAGGTTGTGGGTTTAGACAGCCTTGATGACATGTCCGTTTTGGCATTTTTCGAGGATGTGCTGGCCCGAGAAGAACGCATTGATGTGCTGGTTAATAACGTCGGGCAATCGGAACCTGGTGGCCCCTATGACATGGCCCTGGAGACCTGGAGGGGCCAATTTGCGCTCAACATAGATACCGCATTCATGGCCATCAAGCATGTGCTGCCCAGCATGCGGGCCCGCAAAAATGGCGCCATCATCAATGTTTCGTCGGTGGCGGGCATGCGCTATATCGGCAAACCCCAAGTGGGTTATGCGGCAGCCAAGGCTGCCTTGGTTCAGATGACCAAAACCACGGCGATTATTGAGGCTCCCCATAATATACGCCTTAATTGCGTTGTTCCCGGCCTCATGCATACCCCGCTTGTTCAAGTCTTGGCGCAAAAATATGCCGGCGGGGATACCGAAGCATTTGTGGCCAAACGCAACAACCAAGTGCCCATGGGGCGAATGGGCGATGCATGGGACGTGGCCCATGCTGCTATTTATCTGGGATCTGATGAAGCATCCTATGTGACGGGTACGGAATTGGTGGTGGATGGCGGGATCACCGCAACAACACCATGAAAGAACATAAAAGGTCAGACACCTGATTTTTCAAAGTCAGACCAAGCTTTTTCAAAAGCAGCAAAGCCGAAATTCTTACCCCGGGCTGGCGTCAAAATCAGTTGTTCGGTTGCTTGCATTTTTTGAATGGCTGCCGCCAATTTTTCGATCACATCATAAGGCACAACCACATCGCCATGGCAATAGGCATGAACAATGTCATTAGGAGAAACCTGAACTCCCATCACTGAGACCGGTTGATCCACGTCGCGCACGTGAACAAAACCATGTTTTCGATTAATCGGCCGTCCAGCCCCCATCAATCATCATGGCACTACCCGTGATAAGCGAGGCAGCATCGGAAGCAAGAAAAACCACCGCCCCCATGATATCCTCAACCTCTCCTGGTCGGCCCAACTTTATCTTTTCCTTGATCCAGGCAGCCCGCTCTGGAATGTCGAAGGTTGCCTGGGTAAGTGGGGTGAGTATGAAAGTTGGGCAAATCGTGTTCACACGGATTTTCCTAGGGCCCCATTCAATCGCCATGGCCTTCGTGAAGCCTTCCACAGCATGCTTAGTTGCACAATAGGCCGCACGATCAACCCCACCTACGTGAGCCATCTGACTCGAAATATTGATCAATGAGCCTGGTTTATTGGCGTTAATCAGCCCTTGGGCCACAGCACAGGTAACAAAATAAGCACCTTTGATATTGGTCCGACTTACCAAGTCAAAATCATCGGTATTGGTTTCAAGTGCAGGGCCATGACGGGCCAACCCGGCGGAATTGACCAAAATGTCAAAAGGACCAAGTTTGGCGACGTTTTCAGCCGTTTTTTCAACGTCAGTAACATCCATGCTGATGGTTGTTGCAGACCAACCATGGGCAGCTATGTCGGCTTCAAGGGCAAGAAGTTTATCAACACTTCGTGCAGCCAAAACTATGTCTGCACCTGCCTCAGCAAGGGCAACTGCAGCTGCCAGCCCGATGCCAGATGATGCACCCGTTACGAGTGCACGTTTTCCATCCAGACGAAACGACGGTGTTCTTGGTAGACCCATCGCCCACTCCAATCCCTAGCAAATACGTATCCGCGAATAATTCTGAAAATTCAAATCTTCGGCACAGTCAATGACATATTAACGGCGTTCGGTAACACAAAATCACCAAAAAAATATCACGATGCAGCTGCTCCCTCACCATATGGTACATCAACCCCGCCATAACGGCGCACGCGAACATTACATTGCTCCGCATGTCCAACAAAACCCTCAAGCATGCAGAGACGGGAGCCATACGCGCCGATCATGGTTGCCGCCTCATCGGTGAGAACACGTTGATAGCTATGGGTCTTGAGGAACTTGCCCACCCACAGGCCGCCAGTGTAGCGCCCCGCTTTTTTGGTGGGCAGGGTATGGTTCGTACCAATTACCTTGTCTCCATTAGCCACATTGGTGCGGGCACCAAGAAACAACGCACCATAACAGGTCATATGCTCTAGAAACCAATCGTCGCGATCTGTCATGACCTGCACATGCTCCGAGGCAATGTCGTCAGCAACGGTGAGCATTTCGTCATAGCTGTCACAAACGATGACTTCTCCATAATTCTCCCAACTGGCACGTGCGGTGTCGGCAGTGGGCAAAATGGTGAGCAAACGCTCAATCTCAGCCATGGTATCTTCCGCCAGTTTGCGCGAATTGGTCAAAAGCACCGCAGGCGAATTATAACCATGTTCCGCCTGCCCAAGCAGATCGGTTGCGCATAATTCCCCGTCAACGGTTTCATCCGCAATCACCATGGTCTCTGTTGGGCCTGCAAAAAGATCAATGCCCACACGACCAAAAAGTTGACGTTTGGCCTCAGCAACAAAGGCATTTCCTGGCCCAACAAGCATATGTACTGGCTCAATGGATTGCGTACCTAGCGCCATGGCGCCGACAGCCTGTATTCCCCCCAAGACATAAATTTCATGGGCTCCGCCAAGATGCATGGCAGCGATCACAGCTGGGTTTGGCTTGCCCTGCCATGGTGGTGTGCATGCCACGATCCGAGGCACGCCAGCCACCTTAGCTGTGGCCACCGACATATGCGCAGAAGCAACCATGGGGAATTTGCCACCGGGTACGTAGCATCCCACCGACTGAACAGGTATGTTTTTATGGCCGAGAATAACGCCTGGCATGGTCTCAACTTCGACATCTTGCATCGACGCGCGTTGGGCCTTGGCAAACTTTATCACCTGCTCCTGGGCAAATTTGATGTCGGCCAATTCCTGGGGCGTTAATTCAGCAATCAACGCTTCGATTTCTGCATGTGTCAGCCGAAAACTTTCCGGTGAATATTGGTCAAATTTTTGAGAGAGTTCACGTACCGCGGCGTCACCTCGCTTTTCAATATCCGAAAGCGTGGTCTCCACAGCTGCGCGTGTCTTGGCATCGTCGTCAGCGCGCTCGATGGCTGGCTTGCTTGTTTTGAGATATTCTATTGTCATGTGAACCTTCCTGAAATTTAGAAAACCGAAAGAATGTATGAAAGCATGTTTGTTAGCTAATCCACTACTTAAGCTATTCCCCATGTGCCCTGGCTAGCAAACCCAGAACAATTTGCCATTATGTCCCGCCCCATTTGTTGTTACATTAGCGTCGATGTTTAAACGTGCCGGTGCCTGTGGCCAACAAATTACCCAGTCCATCTTTCACTGTGCCCCTGGCAAAATAGATAGTATGACCACCCCCGGTCCTGAAGCCTTCGCCAATGAGGATCTCATCTTGGGGTGCCGCCAAAAAATTAATTGTGCAAGAGAGCGTTAGCCCTCCACGCATTCCTTCAAAACTACTGGAGGTAAATCCACAAAGGCCCATCACCGAGTCCAACAAGCTTGTGTAAACACCACCATGGGGCCTTTCATACATATTCATGTGGAAGTCCTTGAGTGGGACATCAATGCGCACATAATCTTCCTGCCAACATTTCAACTGATAGCCAAAATGCAGCTCGAATGGATTTTTGTTTTCAAGTTCAGTCAGTTGCATGACGAAATCATGATCAGAATTTGTGATCATGGGCAAGGATGATCAAAATTTTGGACAAAAATACACATTTGAGATGGTTTGCCACTTGCAAGACACGATACCAAAGGCGCACATAAGACATCACCAAAGCCCACACATCTGCCCGAGGCGTAACGTGCAAAAACAGTCTTTGCCACATCATGATTTGTTGTCTTGGGTTCGGGCTTTGGCTTGCGTGCTTTTGATGCTTCTCAGCCCCCTACATGCCAAGGCCGAGACAAACGACCCTTGCGCCACCTCGCCCTATGACCATTTGATCATGGTCGGCGATTCCTTGGCCCAAGGAATTCTTTCTGGCATCGGCCCAGACCACCGCCGTTGCATGAAGATCATCGACCTTACACAGGTTTCTGATGGCCTTTTAAACACCAGCCCAGAAGAATGGGTGAAGCGCATCTTAGGCGTGTTGCCGCGTGACCATACAAAGCGTGCAGCGGTCTATATGTTGATTGGAACCAACGATATCATTGCCATGCGCAAAAACAGAAAGATACTTCGTCCTGGAAGCGATGAATGGGATGACGCTTACCGAGAGAAACTTACCCGCCTCATGGATGGCTTGGGCAAACTTCCTGCCGAGGTCCATTGGATAGAATTACCCATCACCGACCGTGACCGGAAGACCACCATGATGCATAACCGTGTGCGGGCCATGCAAGAAGAAGCCGCCCGAGGACATATCCGCTACCGCCACTTAAACAACCATATCGCAGATTTGGACGGGTTTCGCTTTTACCTTGCCCGCGAGGATGGTACGAAGATGCGTCTACGTTACAAAGACAGGATACATTTTACACGCCATGGCTACGAATTTCTTGCCACCACCCTTTTGCAAGGTAACTAAACCCCTTGTCGTAGGAACTGTCCTTCTGCTTGGCGCCTGCGCATCAGGTGGTGACAATCTTGTTTCGTTATCATGGCCGTCATTGGGAACAACAACCGGTGACAATAGGACCGACCCCCAGGCCAATGGCGCCGACATGAACCCAAACACCCATGGGTCCAACCAGCCTGGCCATGAGCACACAAAAAATCCTGGCATGATATTGGATGGTAAAGGTGCCCCGGCGGCCTTCCACCGGTCGATGCCACCGGACATGCGCGCTGCGGCCCGCACCGCACCACCAAGCCCCCGAAACCCCCAGGTTGTGTTTTTGGGTGATTCCCTGGCCCAAGGCTATGCCATTGGCTTCAAGCTTGCCGCCCGAGATGCCCGCGCACCCCTCGTCACAATTGACCATGGCAGGGTTTCCTCGGGGCTGGCGCGGCTTGATTACTATAATTGGATAGACTTGTTGCCTGGCAAACTTCCCGACAACAACCGCGATTGCCTCGTGATCCACTTTGGCGCCAATGATGACAAGCCTTTGGCCGGCCTTCGCAATGCCAGCTTAACAAGCGATCGATGGGCCAATGAATATGCAAGTCGTGTCAGCCAGTTTATTGACATCATCCAGGCCCGAGGATTTCAATGTGTGCTTTGGGTTGGCCCCGCACCCGATGCGCTCAAATCCCGTGACGATCATTTGCGGCGTGTCGACAAAATTTACGAACAGGTCGCCCGTGCCAAGGGAATTGACTACATCACCCTGCGCAAACGTTATGGCGATGAAGCGGGAAACTTTGTTGACTATGTGATTGATCAGGGCAAACGAAGAATAGTGCGCACCAAAGACGGATCCCATTTCACCATCCCAGGCTATAAAGATGTGGGCCAATTGATCCTGGAGCGCATCAGGGGCAAGTCAATTTATGTCCGTAAGGGATCAGCCCCCATATTGGTTGCAACCTACAACTGATGATTTTTACCACCCTCGAATTTTTTCTTTTTTTTCTGGTATTCTTTACCTTTTATTGGGCAATTGCTGGCCGTAGATACTTACGGCTCTGTTTCCTGACATTAGGCTCCTTCGCTTTTTACGCGGCTTGGGATTATCGATTTGTGGCACTCATAACAGCCGCAATTGTCGTGACCCATGCAGGCGCACGATTTGGCCGAACTGCAAGCTGGGTGAAGATGGCATGCATCAGCATCCTGTTGGGTTTGCTTGGGTTTTTTAAATATTTTGATTTTTTTGCCTTCGAATTGGCTCGTTTTTTCTCCCTCACGGGTCTTTTTCAGGACAGTTTGTTTTTAAATGTGGTGCTGCCCGTGGGCATCTCTTTTTACATATTCCAAGGTATTTCCATGATCATGGATGCATCCAGGGACCCACAATCAGATCAACCAAGCCTTCTGGAAACAGCCGCATATCTGTCATTTTTTCCACAATTGGTCGCCGGCCCTATTGTGCGGTCCCATGAGCTTCTGCCCTATCTGCGTAATCCCCTCATCCCCGATGGCGCCCAATTGGCATGGGCTGGTCAATTGATCATCATGGGCTTGATCAAAAAATTGACCATTGCCAATTATTTGGCCACCCAATTTGTGGATCCCATATGGGCTGCAGGGCCCCAGGATGCTTTGGAGGCCTGGTTGGCTAGCATCGCCTATGCCGCCCAGATATTCTGTGATTTTTCTGGCTATTCCGATTTGGCGGTTGGCTTTTCGCTGTTGCTGGGAATACGCCTGCCCCAAAACTTTAATGCACCCTACGGGGCGTCATCATTTCAAGATTTCTGGAAAGGATGGCACATCACCCTCTCCCGTTGGGTTAGGGATTATCTTTACATTCCTCTTGGCGGAAATAGGTTGGGGCCATGGCGCCGGGGCGTGAATTTGATGATCACCATGGGCCTCGCTGGTCTTTGGCATGGTGCCAATTGGACCTTCATGATTTGGGGCCT
>DKOD01000102.1:24503-27157 GCA_002469865.1 Alphaproteobacteria bacterium UBA7371
AATTTGAGCTTGGCCGTTGAATTCATGGCCATGCTGGCTGGACCAATTTCCAACATGCCGGACATTCCCATTCATATCATTTTTGTGTTGTGTTGGGGCATCATCCTGGCCATGATCCCTCAGCATTTTGCACCCGGCCGTGTTGCCCAATTTCTGGGGCGCAGCCCCATGGTTTCAAGTTCCTTTATGATCCTAATCATTTGGGTGGTTTTTGCCCTTGCACCACCGGGTGTTGCACCTTTTATTTATTTTCAGTTTTAGGTGGGCATGATGGACAGCAGCAACCTACGCCAAATTACGCTTATTTTCTGGCTATGCAGCTTAATCGCCTATGGATTGAGCGGATCTTACCTCAATGACTTAGCCCTAGAAAATCCTCTATTTGCTTGGAATGATTACATGCTCGCCAATTTGGTGTTTGATGCAGACGAATGGCGCCAATCCATCGCCTCCACAAATCTTCATGAAGAAATCAACATGTTCGTGGCAGACCAATTGGCCGATTAAACAGCATTAGTCGCCAGACGGTATATCACCCAACCTATCTGGCACATGATAGCCACGCTGCACCGCTGGGCGTTGCAGGATTTCCTTGTACCAACGCGCCACATGGGGAAATTCACTCAGATCAATTCCCTGCCATTGATAACGTGCCACCCAAGGCCAAGCGGCCATGTCAGCAATGGAATAATCACCAGCAACGAAACGCCCTGTGTCTTCAAGTTGGGTGTTGAGCACCCCATAAAGTCGCTTTGTTTCTGTGAAAAAACGCTTTTCGGCATAATCAGAAAGACCGGGGTTGAAATGAACAAAATGGTGGGTCTGGCCTGCCATTGGGCCCAAGCCACCCATCTGCCACATCAACCATTCAAGCACCCAGTAGCGATCTGAACCCTCTTTGGGCAAAAATTGGCCGTATTTATCCGCCAAATAAATCATGATGGCACCAGATTCCATCAATTTAATGTCATGCTCTTGGTCAACCAGGGCGGGAATTTTTTTGTTGGGGCTGATGGCCAGAAAATCGGGGGAAAATTGCTCTTTTTTCGTGATATTGATGGGGAAAACCCTATAGCCCACACCCAATTCTTCCAACAAAATCGATAGCTTGCGTCCGTTGGGTGTGTTCCATGTGTAAAGATCAATCATAATATGTCCTCATTTTTTTTGGCATTTGTTCCCGCACAACCACAAACAACATGCTGCGCTCACGTGGTTTTTGATGAATGGTTATGCATGGCAGGAGACAAAAGCACCCACCCGCTCTAAGGCTTTGAGGATATTTTCCTCTGAATTCGCATAAGAAAAGCGCACATAACCCTCTCCCAAATGCCCAAATGACGTTCCAGCCACGGTGGCGACAGCTTCTTGATCCAACAGACCATCTTGAAACGCGCGGGCTGTCATCCCCGTCTTGGTGATGTTTGGAAAGGCATAAAATGCCCCTGCAGAATTGCGACAGCTTATCCCATCAATTTTGTTGAGCCCATCAACAATGATCTGCCGACGCCGATCAAATTGGGCAACCATGTCCAACACTGCTGCTTCTGGCCCATTCAGTGCGGCAATACCTGCATATTGGGAGGCTGCATTCACACAAGAATGATCATTCACGGCGAGGCGTATGGCATGGTCAACGAGTGCCTGGGGCCAGACAGCATATCCCATTCGCCAACCGGTCATGGCATAGGTTTTGGACCATCCATCAAGCATGATGAGTCGGTCCCTTATGGATGGGTATTGCAACAAGGAAACATGGTCTTGGCCGTCGTAAAGCATCTGGGAGTAAATTTCGTCCGACAGAATGGCCACATGGGGATGGGCTCCAAGGCCCGCCACAAATTTGTCAATTTCCGCTTTTGGCGTCACCCCACCAGTGGGGTTTGCAGGTGAATTAATGATGATAAGGCGGGTGTTGTTGGTGATTTGGGCCAGAACATCATCTGCAGAAAAAGAGAAATCCTTTTCCTCACTCAACGCAATGGGCACCGCCTTAGCACCTGTAAAATTGATCATGGATTCGTAGATGGGAAAACCAGGATTTGGGTACATGATTTCCGCCCCAGGCTCACCAAACATCAGCATGGCAAAAAACATCGTCGGTTTGCCGCCGGGAACGACCACCACATGATCAGGATGCACGTCCACACCATGTCGTTTGCAAAGGTCTGCGGCCACCGCCTCACGTAACGGAAGAATTCCATTGGCTGGTGTGTATCCATGATGGCCATCGCGAAGGGCTTTGATGCCTGCTTCCACAATATGAGGCGGTGTCGGAAAATCAGGCTGGCCAATGCCAAGATTGATGACGTCACGGCCTGATTGGGCAAGTTGGTTGGCACGAGCGAGCACCATGAAGGCGCTTTCGGTTCCAAGGCGCCCCATGGCATCGGTGACTTTAAGCATAAATTCTCCTGGCATCAGCAATATTCTGAACAGACGATTTAGGACATGACATCCGCGACCATCCTGATGTCACGAAAGCTGCGCACTAGGTCAATAGACTGGTGGTACATTGGATGATTTTTAAACAGGGCCAATTCATGCTCGCTCACAAATTCTGCATACACCATGACATCAATTTCCTGGCACCATTCATCCAGTTTTAAATTTGGGCGCACCTCACACAAGGATGCATGGGGTATTTGCTCTAA
>DKOD01000128.1:0-4483 GCA_002469865.1 Alphaproteobacteria bacterium UBA7371
CCCCCAAGTGATGACCAATGGAAAGACGCATCATCGGACAAATTTCTCCAACATATTTTGGCCTTGGCGGCTGACAAAGGATGGATATTAGCCCATGCCGATGTCACACTTATTGGGGAACGCCCCAGAATTTCTGCGCATCGTGATGATATCCGAGCGTCCATTGCATCCATTGCTGGCATCGAAGCTGATGATATCAATGTGAAGGCCACAACCACAGAAAAACTTGGTTTTGCAGGTCGCGGAGAAGGATTGGCTGCCATGGCCCTGGCAACGATGATAGGGGGAAGTCAAACATGAAGGCGGAGGAATTGCTGTTGCTTGCCCGGGCCCATGGTTTTCATTTGGCCACGGCAGAAAGCTGCACAGGGGGCATGGTTGGGGCCTCTATCACCAAAATCCCTGGCTCCTCCGATGTTTATTTGGGGGGCTTTGTTACCTATTCCAACAAAGCTAAGGAAACGCTCTTATCTGTGCCTTCATCTTGCTTGGAAATGCATGGTGCCGTGAGCCAGCAAACAGCGCTTGCCATGGCTGCTGGATGCTCAGCTTCTTTTGATGATTGCTTGGCAGTCTCTATCACCGGCGTTGCTGGTCCTGGGGGTGGCACCGCGGCCAAACCTGTCGGGCTTGTTTATATCGCCACGGCCATGGGCATGACCCACGAAGTAAAGCGTTTTTTGTTTTCTGGCGGGCGCGATGAAGTAAGACAACAAGCTTGCGAGCAAGCATTGGCATCACTTGGCCGCCATATCCTCGCCCACCTTTAGACAGACATTGTGGGCCCGTTGTTCAAAGGCCCCCACAACCTTGGCCATGGCTTCATCAAATAATGCCGTCACAACACTCTGAAGCAGGAAGTTGCGGAAAGCAAAATCCACATGAAAGTCAAGCATGCAGCCATGCTCGACATCGGTAAATACCCAAGAATTGTCCAAATGCTTAAAGGGGCCCTTCACATAGGATACATCCACCCTGCCCTCGGCATGATTGGTTTTTACCGTTGATGTGAAGGTCTCGGTGAACATTTTGAACTTGATGACCATGTCGGCTTCAAAACCCTGAACATCACCTTCTTGAAAATGTTTTCGGATACGGACGGCGTGACACCATGGCAAAAATTCGGGGTAACGACGGACATCGGTCACCAACCCAATCATGTCGGAGGCGCGGAATGGCAAAAATTTTTGTTCGCTGCGGCTTGGCATCTATCTCTTAACGTTTTTGTGCTTGTCTTTTGTCCCGCATGACCTGGAAGTCTTCATCGGCATGGTAACTCGATCTCGTGAGCGGGGAAGCTGACACCATCAGAAAACCCTTGCCTTTGGCAAGTTGCTCAAGTTCACGAAATGCTTCTGGTTCGTAATATTTGCGCACGGGATGATGCTTTTTGGTTGGCTGCAAATATTGACCAATGGTTAAAAAATCAACGCCTGCGATGCGCATGTCATCCATAACCTGGAGCAATTCATCTCGCTCTTCCCCGAGGCCCACCATAAGGCCAGATTTTGTAAAACAATTGGGGTCCAATTGTTTGGCTTGCTCTAAGATTTTCAATGACTGAAAGTACCGCGCGCCCGGTCTCACCGATGGATAACGTGAAGGCACCGTCTCCAAGTTATGGTTAAAAACATCGGGCCTTGCTTGCATAACGATGCCCATGGCACCAGGCTTGCGCAAAAAGTCAGGCGTTAGGACCTCAATGGTGCATTCAGGAATATGGTGACGGATGGCACGAATTGTTTGGGCATAATGTTCAGCGCCCCCATCGGGCAAATCATCTCGGTCAACCGATGTGATGACTACATGGCGGAGTCCCAATTGGGCAATTGAGGTGGCAACCCTGGCAGGCTCAAATGGATCCAAGCTGTCTGGTTTGCCCGTGACAACATTACAAAAATCACAAGCCCTGGTGCAAACGTCCCCCATGATCATCATGGTGGCATGTTTCTTTGCCCAACATTCACCAATATTGGGGCAACCCGCCTCCTCGCATACCGTGTGAAGTTTTTGTGTCTTGATGATGTCGCGGGTTTCTTGAAAGGCACCACCACCCGGGGCGCGCACACGAATCCAATCAGGACGCGGAACGCTGGGACGGTCTTGCCGATGCTCTTTTTCAGGATGTCTGTTCATGGGTCATCAATATATCAGATATGGATCGCACGACCATAGGCGCTAAGCACGCTTTCATGCATCATTTCCGACAAGGTTGGGTGCGGAAACACAATATTCATCAGCTCTTCTTCGGTGGTTTCGAGCCCGATGGCCACCGCAAAGCCTTGAATAAGCTCCGTTACCTCGGCGCCAATCATATGCGCGCCAAGCAATTCACCTGTTTTCTTATCAAAAATTGTTTTGACCATTCCTTCGGCTTCACCCAAAGCAAGTGCCTTTCCATTCCCCATGAATGGAAAGCGCCCCACCCGGATTTCATATCCTGCGGCTTTGGCTGATTCCTCATGATGGCCAATGGATGCTATTTGCGGGTTTGCATAGGTGCAGCCAGGTATGCGCAGTTTCTCCAATTCGTGGGGATGACCCCCAGAAGCATGTTCTGCTGCAATCACGCCTTCATGGGATGCCTTATGGGCAAGCCAAGGCCCTTTGGTAACATCACCAATGGCATAAATGTTGGGAATATTTGTTTGGCATTGGGCGTTTACCTTGATGCACCCAGTTTCGGTGGCAATGGACAATGCCTCAAGCCCAATATCCTCAATATTTGCCACAACACCAACCGCACTTAACAAATGAGAAGCTTTGATTATTTCCTGCTTACCCTTTGTTTCTATCATGATTTCAAGGCCTTGTGGTGATTTCTTAACCCCAGAAACCTTGGCTTTATTGCGGATATTCATGCCACGTTTTTCAAATGATTTTGCTGCCATGGCTGCTATTTCTGCATCCTCGGCAGGGAGAATTCGGTCCAGCATTTCCACAAGGGTTACTTCGGCACCAAGGGCACGGTAAAAGCTTGCAAATTCAACGCCGATGGCACCGGTGCCCACCACAACCAAATGGGATGGTATTTTCTCAGCCACCATGGCTTCGCGGTAGGACATAATTTGCCCCCCATCGGGTTCCATGCCAGGCAAAATTCTTGCCCGAGCGCCGGTGGCAATCACAATATTTTTGGCCCTTAAATGTTGCGTTTTACCTGCTTTGTCGGTGACCTGAACTTCATGCTTGCTCACGAGTTTGGCTGCACCCATGAAGGATGGGACTTTGTTTTTCTTCAACAAATGCTGAACGCCCTGGTTTAATTGCTTGGCAATATCCCTGGAGCGTTTGACCATGGCTGGAAGGTCAGCGGTTGCACCGGATGACTTGACGCCATAATTGGCTGCATGGTGATGAAATTCCAAAACCTCCGCGGACCGCAAAAGTGCCTTGGTGGGAATACAACCCCAATTCAAACAGATACCACCGAAATGTTCCCGTTCAATAATTGCTGCTTTGAGCCCCAATTGGGCGGCACGAATGGCAGAGACATAACCGCCAGGGCCCGCGCCGATAACCAAATAATCAAATTCTTCGCTCATAATGCCAATGCCACCGGTGTTTCGATATAATGTTTAAATGCATGGAGCAGTTGAGCACCAAGCGCGCCATCAACAACCCGATGGTCGCAAGACAAGGTAACCGTCATCATGTTGGCAACAACAGCTTGCCCATTGATGGGTATGAGGCGCTCTTCTCCTCCGCCAACAGCCAGAATTGTTGCCTGTGGTGGGTTGATCACGGCTTGAAAATTTTTGACCCCAAACATGCCTAAGTTGGAGATGGAAGTGCTCCCTCCTTCATACTGGTCTGGCGTCAGTTTTCTGTCGCGCGCCAATCCGGCCAAAGCCTTCATCTCCGCAGAAATTTCCTTCAAACCCTTGCTTTCAGCAGCACGGATTACGGGGGTGAACAAACCACCTTCAATGGCGACAGCCACAGCAACATCAGATTGTTTGAGCTTAAGGATATGATCTCCGCCCCATTGCGCATTGGCATCTGGGACATCGCGCAAGGCAAGAGCCATGGCTTTGATGATAAAATCATTCACAGAAATCTTCACACCATCAAGATGCGCATTCATGTTTTTGCGGGCGGTCAATAGGTCATCAAGCCGACAATCAATAGTGAGGTAGAAATGCGGAACAGTCTGCTTGGCCTCGGTTAGGCGCGCCGCGATGGTTTTGCGCATCCCATCCAGAGGCATGATCTCTGGTTGGGTGGTGGTTTGTGCCCCATGTTGAATAGCTGCGGTGGGTTTCTGTTGGGGCGGGGCTTTGGCTTGCTCCACATCTCGCTTGATGATCCGCCCATTAGGCCCCGAACCATTTATTTGGCTAAGATCGAGCCCATTCGTTTTGGCAATGCGGCGGGCCAACGGGGATGCCTTCACGCGTTCCGGATTTGCCATGTTTGAGGATGCAACAACACCATTGCCTGATGGCTTGGTTTCAGGGGCAGCGCCTGAATGTTGGGCTGG
>DKOD01000128.1:4826-6764 GCA_002469865.1 Alphaproteobacteria bacterium UBA7371
TGTTGCCTGGGCTGCTGGTGCCTCAGGGGCAGTCTTTTCGATTAGGGCCAAATCTTCACCATCTTCAGCGAGGCGAGCGATCAGGCTATTGACCGGAACATTTTCGGCACCTTCTGAGACCAATTGAGCAGCTAAGACACCCTCATCAATGGCCTCAACCTCCATGGTGGCCTTGTCCGTTTCAATTTCAGCAATGACGTCGCCAGCAGATACCTTGTCACCAACTTTTTTCAACCAACGTGACAACTTCCCCGACTCCATGGTCGGGGATAAAGCAGGCATAAAAATATCAATCGCCATCATACACCTCAGCGGTAACATACAGATCTGGCCGCATCGACCACATCTTGGACGTTGGGCAAAGCAAGTTTTTCAAGATTTGCGGCATAGGGCATGGGCACATCTTTGCCAGTGATCCTAAGAACCGGGGCGTCCAGATCATCAAAGGCCTGTTCCATAAGGCGTGCGGAAATTTCTGAACCCACTGAATTTTGTGGGAAGCCTTCTTCCACTGTGATGCAGCGATGGGTTTTTCGCACAGAGGCGACCACCGATCCCATATCAAGAGGGCGCAATGTGCGAAGATCAATAATTTCCGCCGAGATGCCCTCATCGGCAAGAATATTGGCGGCTTGTTCGCAATAACTCATGCCAATGCCAAAGCTTACTAGGGTCACATCCTCGCCGGCCCTTGCCAAACGCGCTTTGCCAATAGGCACCAAATGATCCCCATCAGGAACTGGGAAACTGCGGCCATAAAGAATTTCATTTTCCAAAAACACAACAGGATTGGGGTCACGAATGGCGGATTTGAGAAGCCCTTTCGCATCTGATGCGGTGTAAGGCATGACCACTTTCAGGCCCGGTAGGTGCGAATACCATGCGGCATAATCCTGGGAATGTTGTGCAGCCACCCTGGCTGCGGCGCCATTGGGCCCTCGAAACACAATGGGGCAATTGATGGCGCCACCTGACATGTAAAGGGTTTTGGCAGCCGAATTGACGATATGGTCGATGGCTTGCATGGCAAAGTTAAACGTCATGAATTCAACAACGGGCTTGAGGCCAGCAAAGGCAGCACCAACACCCAAACCAGCAAAGCCATGTTCCGTGATGGGTGTGTCAATCACCCTTCTTGCGCCGAATTCCTCCAGCAGGCCCTGGGTAACTTTATAGGCACCTTGATATTCAGCCACCTCCTCACCCATGACAAAAACATTGTCATCCCGCCGCATTTCCTCGGCCATGGCGTCACGGAGTGCATCGCGCACGCTGTGTTCTTGGCCAAGCACTTCCTCCCCAACCAAGGGCTCATGCGCTGTTGCATTTGATGACATCACTGCCGGTGCGGACAATGGAAGTGATGTTGTAGGCGTTGTTGTTTCTTTAGGCGCTGGCGCGGCCTCACTGCCGTCACCATCGAGCACCGCAATGACGGAATTGACCGCCACATCTTCCGCGCCTTCCTCAACCAGCAAGGAAGTAATGGTCCCTTCATCGACAGCCTCGACTTCCATTGTTGCCTTGTCGGTTTCTATTTCGGCAATGATATCGCCTGATTTGACCTCATCACCAACTTGTTTAAGCCAGCGGGCAAGCTTACCCTTTTCCATGGTGGGAGACAAAGCGGGCATCAGAATTTCCACTGACATATCAAGCCTCCTCAATAAGAATATCGGTATAAAGTTCTTCGACGGGCGGCTCTGGACTTTCCTGGGCAAATTCGGCCGCCTCGGCAACAATGGCACGCACTTCTTTGTCCATATTCTTCAAACCATCCTCATCCAGCCAGTTCTTGGCCATAATTTCTTCGCGAAGATGATCGATGGGATCGCGTTCTTCGCGCATTTTTTGAACTTCGTCGCGGGTGCGGTATTTGGCCGGATCCGACATGGAATGACCACGATAGCGGTAGGTTTTCATTTCCAGAATGATTGG
>DKOD01000100.1 GCA_002469865.1 Alphaproteobacteria bacterium UBA7371
TGCTTGATCGGTGAGCCCACCAACCCCGACCATATGGGGGAAATGATCAAGGTGGGAAGACGTGGTTCTTTTAATGGGATCATCACCGTGAAGGGCAAGCAGGGCCATGTGGCCTACCCAGACCGGACCGACAACCCAGTCCCAAAATTGCTTAAGATTTTGAACATGCTGTCCCAATGGCAATTGGATGAGGGCACTGAGCATTTCCAGGCAAGCCGGCTGGAGGTGACATCGATTGATGTGGGCAACAAAATCACCAATGTCATCCCCGCCACGGCTGAGGCACGTTTCAACATCCGCTTTAATGACCTGCATGATGAGCATTCCCTGCGCGCGCATCTGCAGGAAAAAATTATGGCGACAGGCTTTTCCGATCAGGTTGAGGCAGAATTCCATTGTTCGGGCGCAAGCTTTGTCATGCAAGATACAACCCATGCTGAGCTTTTGCAGGATGTGGTTGAAGAAATCACATCAAAGCGCCCAGTTTTGTCCACCACCGGCGGCACCTCCGATGGAAGGTTCTTGAAGGATTTGTGCCCCGTGATGGAATTTGGCGTCGTGGGCGCCACCATGCATCAGGTTGATGAGCGGGTTCGGATGTCTGACCTCGATCAGCTGGCCGATATTTACCTCGCCTTCATGCAGCGTTTCTTTCAAGAGGTGTAGGTGCAAATCATTTTTGAAGAAATCCGCAGGGGTTTTGAAGGCGCCCTGGCCTTTTTGTTGAACAAACCGGATGCGGCAGAACGTTTTGACCGAAGCCTCACGGGGTTTTTCTATTCCTTTTTGGCACCCCTCTTGGCCCTTCCCATCCACCTCATCACCAGCTCGGTGGAGATCACACTTCCCGATGGCACAACCGGATCGGCCGCCGACATGGATCTTGGGTTTTATGTTCTTCGGTGGATCACATTCCCTTTGTTAATGCTGCCCTTGGCCATCTTGATTAATAGAAAAGCCCAGGTGCTTAGCTTTATCATTGGCTGGAACTGGTCCAACCTGGTCATCGAATTGATCAGTTTGGTGCCGGTGATGGTCATGGCAAGCGCGGCGGCGAGCCTTGGCCTTATTCAAGCCGTTTTGTTGATCGTGGGTTTGATGTTAATTCTCTATCGCTGGCGGGTTGCCAAGCAACTTTTGCAAGTCAATGGCTGGACCGCTTCTGCCATGGTGCTCATCGACATGGCCGGCACCTATCTTGTGATCATGGCCGCAGGTGGGCTTACGCCACCCACGGCATGATAATCACTGGAGTTTTGACAGCCCCCGCAACAGGTTTAATGCATATTGGAGCTGATAATCCTCAGGGTTATTCTCGGCATTATCGTCGCTTTTGGTGCCATCGCTATTCTGACCCTCTGGGTTATCGATCCGACCACGAAGAGATGCTTCTGCGCCACCTGATTGGCCATCGGCAGCTTCAAAACGACCCTGGGGAACCTCGACATCGGGAATGATGCCCGAGGCTTGGATGGAACGACCCTCGGGCGTGTAATAGAGGGCTGTGGTGAGCTTAAGGGCCCCTTCATTGCCAATGGGAATAATGGTTTGTACCGAACCCTTGCCAAAGGATTTGGTGCCCAAAATCAACGCCCTCCCATGATCTTGCAGGGCGCCAGCAACAATTTCTGAGGCAGAGGCAGAGCCCCCATTCACCAACACAATAACGGGCTTACCCTCGGTAAGATCACCATTTTCGGCGGTGAAACGAATTTCAGATTCATCTTCGCGGCCCTTGGTTGACACAATTTCCCCGCGGTCAAGGAACGCATCAGAAACCATAACGGCCTGGTTCAGCAACCCACCTGGGTTGTTGCGCAAATCCAGCACATAGCCTGCAACCTTGTCCGAGCCTATGTTGGTTTTTAACCCCGCAATAGCCTTCTCAAGATCGTCATAGGTGTTTTCATTGAAACTGGTGATGCGCACATAGGCCACATCATCTTCGGCCCGGGAGCGCACGGGGCGGATCTGGATGACATCCCGGGTGATGGTCACGTCAAAGGGCTCAGCCACCCCCTTGCGCTTAACGGTGATCACAATATCGGTGCCCACCTTACCGCGCATGCGGTCCACCGCATCGCTTAATGTGAGGCCAAGGACTTCCTCATCATCAAGCTTGGTGATCAAATCACCAGACTGAATCCCAGCACGTGCTGCGGGGGTGTCATCGATGGGGGCAATGACCTTCACAAAACCATTTTCCATGCCGACCTCAATGCCCAAACCACCAAATTCGCCCTTGGTGTTCACGCGCATATCTTCAAAGCTCTTGGCATCAAGATAGGCCGAATGAGGGTCAAGTTCGGACAACATGCCATTGATGGCCGCCTTAATAAGCTCTTGGTCAGCGGTTTCTGACACATAGGATTCCTTCACCCGGTCGAAGATTTCACCAAACAGGTTGAGCTGGCGGTATGTCTCAGGGTTGGCCGCCTGGACAACAGGACGGGAGGAATCGATGACCTCGATGGTCAAGCCAATAACAGCGCCAATGGCTGCGCCGGTAAGTAGTGCAAATCTCATGTCATCCTCCCCAAGGATTCCTCATCAACAGACCATGAAGCTAACAGATGATTGTGGCATGGTTAAGGCATAATCTGATCGCCCACAGATTGCCCCCGCAGCATGACATTAAGCTGTTTGGTATACACGACATCCATCAAATAGAGCCCATCAGCCGGGGCGACAGGGCCACATGCAGATCGGTCGCATGCTGCAAGCGCATCATTGATGCGTGTGGCTGGCCAACGCCCCAAGCCCACCATGTCGAGGCTGCCGGCAAAAGACCGAATTTGGTTATGCAAAAAGGAGCGGGCCCGCACATCGAGATGCACCTCATCTCCCCGCCTCGTAACCTTGATGTGGTCAATGGATTTGAGCGGCGAAGCCGATTGGCATTGTGCCGAACGAAAGGTGGTAAAGTCATGCTTGCCAGCCAAAAATTGCGCCGCTTCATGCATGGCCTCCACATCCAGGGGCCTGTTGCGATGCCAAACATGATGGGTGCGTAGGGGGGAGCGGATGTTCCGGTCCAAAAACCGATAGCGATAAGCCCGCTCAACCGCATCAAACCGCGCATGGGCCTCATCATGAACTTGAAGAGCACGCAACACCGCCAGATCGCGCCTGCCGGTTTGGGCATTGATGGCCAAGGGCAATTTGTGGGCGGACCAATGCCGCGCAAGATCCACATGGGCCACCATGAATTCTGCATGGACGCCCGCATCGGTTCGGCCAGCGCCATATACCAGGCAATTCTCCTCCCCCAGGCGGGCGAGTGCATCTTCTAATGATTGTTGCACCGATGGGGCACCATCCTGACGCTGCCAACCAGAAAATTCTGTGCCTTCATATTCAATCACCAAAAAATAACGTGGCATCAGCCCAACACCTGGCCTGGGCTCACCGAGAAACCGCGCAAAAAGCTCCCCACCTCCTGGGCACCCTTACCGGCCCGTTGAAGTTTTGTGACCACCACAACATCCTGACCGCAAGCGACCACCATTCCGTCATCATCGGCCTGGATAATCTCACCGGGGTTTGACCCATGCCGCCAAGGCTTATGGGTGGCAAACAACAATTTGACCCGTTCACCACCAATCATGCTCCAGGCCCCAGGAAAGGGGGACAGGCCATTAATCATGCGCGCCACATTCATTGCTGGCTGATCAAACTCAACAATTGCCTCATCTTTATCGATTTTGGCGGCATAGGTCACACCTTCTGTTTCTTGGGGTTTGGCTGTCAGCTGCCCTGTCACAAGATCATCCACCCATTGCACCACATGGTTGGCCGCAAGAAGCGTAAGACGGTCATGGAGGATGGATGCGGTATCCTCATCGGCAATAGGGCAGCGAGCCTCCGCATAAACTGGACCCTCATCAAGCCCTTGGCTCATGCCCATAAAACACACACCCGTTTCCTGATCTCCGGCCATGATGGCCCTCTGGATGGGGGCGGCACCCCGCCAGCGGGGCAGCAAGGAGGCATGCAAATTGAAGCATCCTTGGGGAAACATTTCCAGGACATGTCGGGGCAAGATCAGGCCATAGGCGGCCACCATGGCAAGATCGGCCTGCAACGACGTCCAAATCTTACTTACCTCGGGGTCTTTTAACTTTTCTGGGGTAAAAACAGGGATCGCCCGGGCTTCTGCCTCTTGATGAACCGGAGAGGGCCGAAGTTTCATGCCCCGACCAGAGGGCCTAGGGGGTTGGGAGGCAACACCCACCACGTCATGATGGCTGTCGGCAAGACGCCTCAAAGCCGCCCGAGCGAATTCCGGGGTGCCCATGAAAAATATCCGCGCCATGCTTTTAAGAGGCCGCCTGCAGCTTTTTGCGTTTGGTGAGTTTTTTGACCGCCATGGATTTTTTGAGTTTGGAAAGGTGGTCGATGAACAAAATCCCGTTCAAATGGTCGATCTCATGCTGGATGCAGGTGGCCAAAAGACCCTCAGCCTTTAAGGTTTGAGGTTGGTTATGCTCGTCCAAATAGCCCACCACACAAGCTGCTGGCCGCTCAACTTCCTCATAAATATCGGGGACTGACAGACAGCCTTCTTGATAGATGGATAATTGACCATGATCATCCAAAATTTCTGGGTTGGCCATCTTGAGGGGTTGTGGCTCTTCACCCTCGCCAGCCACATCCACCACAATCACACGCTTATGCACGCCCACCTGGATTGCGGCCAAGCCAATGCCAGGCGCGTCATACATGGTCTCAAGCATGTCATCCATCAAGGCTCGGATCTCATCATCAACGCTGACGACTTTTGCACAAGCCACCGTCAAGCGCGGATCAGGAGCCGTTAAAATTTCGCGAAGTGCCATTTGCCACCTTTTTCGTCCCAACTTCTTGCGCGGTCACAAATTTTGCCGTGACCCAAATGCCAATTTTAACGTGCCGTCATCCAAATAGTCCAGTTCCCCACCCAATGGGATGCCCCGGGCAAGGCTGGTCACACGCACCGCATGATTGCCCACCATGTCCTGAATATAATGGGCGGTGGTCTGGCCTTCCATGGTTGCCGGGAGCGCAAGGATTAATTCTCCTGCCCCGCCATCAAGCAATGTTTGCAGCCTGTTCAGGCGCAACTCATCAGGCCCAACACCCTCAAGGGCTGACATCAGGCCGCCAAGCACAAGGTAACGCCCTTGAAATGCCCCACTTCGTTCCATGGCCCACAGATCAGCCACATGTTCCACCACGCATAATTCATGACCTTGACGGCGCTCATCAACACAGATGGAGCATGGCTGCCTGGTGTCCAAATTGCCACAATTGGGGCATTCCCCAACGGTTTCAGAAACCGCATTCATGGCATCAAGCAAGGGCTCCAACACCTCCTGACGTCGGGTCAGCATATGGAGTGCCATCCGCCTTGCCGAACGTGGCCCCAGACCCGGCAATTTGGCGAGAATCTTGATCAAGCGATCAAGTTCACCTGCTACTTGGAATTGATCTTGCATCAACCGAGGTTAAAGCCAGGTGGCAAGGGCAAGCCTTGGGTGATCGCTGCCATTTCTTCCTGGGACTTTGCGGAGGCCTTGTCACGTGCATCATTGGCTGCGGCCACCACCAAATCTTCAATGATGGAGGCGTCATTATCCGCCAGAAGAGATGGGTCAATGAAGCAGGATTTTATGTCACCTTTTGCCGTCGCGGTGATCTTCACAAGACCAGCACCCGATTGCCCCTCGACCTCAATATGATCAAGTTTTTCCTGCATTTCGGCCATTTTTGATTGCATTTCTTGGACCTGCTTCATCATGCCGGCCATGTTGCCCATTTGTTTGAACATCAGACTTTCTCCGCCTTGGGTTGTTGTTGGCTATCTAATTCATGGATTTCGATGAGTTTTGCACCTGGAAAATGTGCTTCCATGGCCTGACCTATCTCAGAATTCTTTATTTTTTCTGCCAATTGGCGTTGCCGCTCCTCACGGGCTTCCAACATCGTGGCGTTATCTGTTTGCGTCACAGCCACAACCCAATTGCCACCGGTCCAGCCATGAAGGGCAGCCTTGAGCCGGCTGGCCATATCCCTGGGTGCATCTTCCCCAAGGCCTATTTCCATTTGCCCTGGGTGCAAGGAAATGGGGCGCACAAAACGTTCAAAATCACGGCGCAAGGTCGCTTCCCTTTTATCATCCATGACCTGCAAGAATTCCTCAAATGAGGCAATGATTGGCGCCGCCGAAGATGCCTGCTGGCTTGGTGCATCCTGTGGTTTTGGTGTGCTTTGTGCAGGCAGATCACCTGATTCAAGCATCCGGGCAAGATCCCCTGGCGTGGGCAATGCTGCGGTATAGGCAATGCGCACCAAGGCCATATCGACCACCGCTTTCTTCTGTTCGGCCATGCGCGCCTCATGGAAGGCCTTTTCCATCATGTCAAAGCAACGCACCAACACCCCGATTTCCAAATCCCCGGCAAGCTTTGAGAGGCGCTCGGCCACGTCGCTGGCATATTGGTTGAGGATGGGAAGATCTTTGTCGATCTTGAGCCTGGTTAATTCATGGACGAGCATGCCCAATTCACCCAACATGGTGACCGGATCCGCGCCAGCTTCATGGATTTGGTCATGCAAATGCAGCATCTGGGCAACCCGTCCATGGAACAGGTCCTCCAGCATGTCGACCTTATGGCCCTCATCCATAAGGCCCAGCATGGATTCGACCTGGGCAGAAGTCACCATGTTGCTGCCACCATGGGCTATGGCCTGGTCGAGCATGGAAAGGGCATCGCGCATCGAACCCTCACTGGCCCGGGCAAGCCTGGCAAGCGCCTGGGGTTCACAGCCCACCTCTTCTTTGGCACAAACCACGCCCAAATAATCAGAAATCTTTGGCCCATCAATCCGGCGCAGATCAAAACGCTGGCAGCGGGAAAGAACGGTCACGGGAACCTTTCGGATTTCCGTGGTGGCAAACAAGAATTTGACATGGGCGGGTGGCTCTTCCAAGGTCTTTAGCAGCCCATTAAAGGCCTGCTTGGACAGCATATGGACCTCGTCAATGATATAGACCTTGGTTCTCGCTTCCACGGGCTTATAGGCAACACCATCAAGAATTTCGCGGATATCATCAATACCGGTGCGCGAAGCTGCGTCCATCTCCAGCACGTCCACATGACGACCCTGGGCGATGGAAATACAAGAATTGCACCTGCCACAAGGCTCCATGGTGGGCCCCTCGGCTTCAAAACAATTCAGACCCTTCGCAATAATCCGTGCAGTGGTTGTTTTGCCCACCCCACGAATGCCGGTTAGCATGAAGGCATGGGCAATACGGCCAGACTGAAAGGCGTGGGTTAGGGTGCGCACCAGCGGTTCTTGCCCTATCAGATCGGAGAAGGTCGCAGGGCGGTATTTGCGGGCGAGAACCTGATAAGCGCCCCCAGTTTCTTCCAGATCAAGCATGGATTGGGCCTATGGCGAACTTGTGGACAAGGGACATGGTTTGCAACAATCTTTAAGGAGGTTGGACGACGACCCGAAAACGACTCGTTACGGCTGCTTCCTTCCGGACCTGACCGGGTTGGCGAGGAATCCGTCCGCGCCAACCTCCCAAGCCAAATGTAGAAGTTCAGGCACGTCCATGCAAGGCCAGTGCACAAAAGCCAATCAGATTATTTTGTGCGGCAACACACCAAAAAATCTCACAGATCCATCATCCGGCGCAATTCGCTTTGGGGATACACACCAAGAATGGATAATTTCCTTGAAAAGAAATTCAATTCCTCCAGGGCCATCCGAACATTCTCATCTTCAGGATGGCCAATAATATCGGCATAAAATTGCGTGGCATTGAAGCTTCCATCGATCTGGTAACTTTCCAGCTTTGTCATGTTGACCCCATTGGTCGCAAAACCACCCAGGGCTTTATAAAGGGCAGCCGGCACATTGCGCACCTGGAACACAAAGGACGTCATGACCTGGCCCCCGGCGTCTGCGTCATTGGGCTTCCCGGACATCACCAGGAAACGGGTGGTGTTGTGGGCTTCATCTTCCATTTCTGTGCGCAGGATTTGCAGGTCATAGATGGCTGCAGCAAGTTTTGAGGCAATGGCGGCCTGAGTCACATCCGCCTGTTGAGAAATCTCCCGTGCAGATCCTGCCGTGTCCGCACCCTGCACGGCCTTGATGCCAAGTTCGCGCATGCTTTTCATGCATTGCCCGAGCGCCATGGCATGGGAACGCGCGGTGGTGATTTGATCAAGCGTGGCTTGCTTGAGGCCCAGAAGCATGTGGTGCACGCGCATAAAATGCTCACCCACGATATAAAGACCCGAACCTGGAAGCAGGTGATGAATGTCTGCCACACGCCCATAGATGGAATTTTCCACCGGCAATAGGACCCGGCTTGCGGTGCCGTTATGAACCCGTTCCATGGCTTCTTCAAAAGTGTTGCACGCCATGGGCACCATGTCAGGCAGGGCTTCAAGGCAAGCCAAATGTGAATAAGCGCCTGCCTCACCCTGAAAACAAATTGTTTGGGCTGGGTCACCACCAAGGGCTTTAAGCTTGGCTTCAGGCAATTGGTAAAATTCTTCGCTTGTCATGTCTTGTTCCTAATTAATAGGCGGGCTTTTTCCAAATCCTCAGGCGTATCAACGCCTAGTGGCACCTCATCACAAAGGCCCACAGCTATCTTCATGCCAAGCCCCAGGGCTCGCAATTGTTCCAAATTTTCTGTTTTTTCCAATGGGTGGGGTGGGCTTTGCACAAAACGCATCAGCGCTTTTTTGCGAAAGGCATAGATCCCCACATGGTAATACAAAATTTCGGCATCATGGGGCACCGCCGCCCTCGAAAAGTAAAGCGCGTGACCAAATCGCGTGTCCCGCCAAGCCACCACAGCCTTTACCGATGACGGGTCATGGGCAATATCTGCGGCGGGAAGTGGCACCACCAGGGTGGCCATCTCCGCATCTTCGGCCAAAAGCGCTTCGACGCAAATGTTCAAAGCCGAAGGCGCCAAGAGCGGCACATCCCCTTGCAAATTGATCACCACATCGGCCTCAGGCGCGCATGATGCCAAGGCTTCGGCCACCCGATCGGTTCCTGAAGGATGATCCGGGTTGGTTTTCACCGCACGTTCCTTAGGAATGGCAGCCATGATCTCATCATCCCCTGCAGCCACAAAGGCTGGGCCAAGGCCCGATTGGTCGGCAATTTCCAGCATATGGGCAATCATGGGCCTACCCCCGATGTCAGCGAGCGGTTTGCCAGGCAATCGGGTGGAGGCCATGCGGGCGGGAATGATGATCGCGCAATTTGTCATGGGGCCTGTTTAATCCCGCCAGACGTGAAGCACCAGAGCCAGCTCCATCAGACCCAAAAGATGAATATATGAAATGCTTTAAAAACCCCCAAAACGCACATGGATGCAAAGCTGGCGCCCCCATGCTAGGAGAACATATCCCAACCCCCAACCGCCATAATCTTTGAAGGTTCCCCATGAATGCTCTCCCCTACCGCCTCGGCACCGGTGCTGTTTTGCGCAACCAGCAGGGGCTCATTTTTGCCGCCCAACGCATCGACAACCCCGAGCCTGCTTGGCAAATGCCCCAAGGTGGCATCGACACACACGAAGCCCCCTCCCAAGCAATTATGCGGGAATTGCTGGAAGAAATTGGCACCGACCATGCCATCATTCTTGGTCAGTCCAATTGGCTCGATTATGACCTTCCCGAAGATTTGGTGGCGAAGATCTGGAAAGGCAGGTTTCGTGGGCAACGGCAAAAGTGGTTTCTCATGGATTTTCAAGGCCGTGATGATGACATCAACATCCAAACAGAACATCCAGAATTCCGGGAATGGGCCTGGGTGGCATACCCGGAATTGATGGATTTGATTGTGCCATTTAAGCGCGACCTTTACCGACAGATTGGGGCCGAGCTGGGGCTGATCTCATCTTGAATATGTTAGTGGTTGTGGCCTGCATGACCATGTTGGTTCGCGTCTTTTGCTTCCACCACAACATGAACGTCCAATAACATGTCACCAACCGCCAAGGTGATGTCCAGTTCATCACCAACATGCAAATCTTCATCCCAATTCCCCTGGAACACCAAGCCATTGGGGGCCAGAACCAATTCACGACCTGGCTGAACAGGCACTTGCCCAATTGGGGTATAAACCGGTTCGCCATCTTTCATTTGCAGCCCGGCCAAGGCGAATATCGTATCGCCAATATTGGCCGATTTGATCATGATGATGTCGTCTGAAATATTTTCTATTTCCATAAAAATTCGTATGGCCCCTGCCCCCCCAGCACGGGTCCAGGCATGAAGCACACGAACATGCTCGCTTTCGCTGAGATGTTTTTCATCATCATGGTCGTCATGGTCATCATGACCTTTTTCTCCTTTGTGGTCGCCATGATGTTTTTGTTCATTTTGGGACGCATGGGCGTCATGCTTGGCTTCAAGCAAGCCAACACAAAACGCAACCAAAGCAGACATCAGCAAGGGTTTGATCATGTTCGGAGCCTTTCAATAGAAACATGGTTGCGTGCAAAAAATGCAAGGATCAGGGCTGCAAAACTCATGGCGGCAAAGAATGACGCCACAAGGTGCAATTCCGGCCAATGGAGGCTGGCCTCAACCAGAATGTTGGTCTGTTGGGTGACCAACATGCTGATGACTAAGGTGGCGCCAAACCCAAGCAGAAGGCCAAGAAGGCTTCCCACCAAAACGAGCAAGCTCGCATAGGACCAAACCACCGCATACACAAAACGTCCCGGCGCGCCCAAAACCATCAATAAAGACAATCTTCGGGCAAACAGGCGCACCATCATCGTCAACCCAACCAGCACCGCGCTGGCCACCAATATTTGAGACACAAGCACCACAATGCTGATCACCGAGCGGACATCCCCCATCAGCTGATAAAGTTCCGCCAAAATAGTGCCTGGAAAAAATGCCATCACATCATCCCTGGTGAATTCCGATTTGAGCGCATAATTGGCCCAAAGTTGTTCGGCATGCACAAGGATGGCCGGTGTTCCCGGGAATAATTCCGCATCAAAGGGTGGGCCAATCCGGTCGCCATCTTTCAAGGGATGACCTGTTCCAAGCCCATGCACCCCCCAAACACCTTCCACCGGCACAATAATGGCGCGGTCCCAAGGTGAGCCTGTGCGTTCCATGACACCCACCACTTCATAGGAAAACCCCACATGGGCATCATCTTCGGCCATGTTGCCGGCGCCATGGGCGGGTGTGAAACGTTCTCCAATCTGAAGCGTCGTCGCCGCGCCGACAATCGCCTCTTGGGAACGGGCAAAGACACGGCCATCAATACGTCCGTCGGACAAATGGGCCACAAAATCTGCCGTGGAACCAACAATGGGCGCATCTTGATAACTATCACCAAAAGCCAATGGTGCGGCAAAGGCCACATGCTCATGGCTGGCAATCTCATGATAAATCTCTCCATCCAACAGGGGCACATCACTCGGCTGCAAATAAACTGCGGCCAACATCATGGTGGTTTCACTGCCTGGCGCTGCCACCACGAGGGTGAATTTTTCTGCCGCCTTGGCCGTGCCCTGGCGCAAACCTCGCTCCTGGGCGGTCAGGCCAACCCCTAAGCCAACGGCCACAGCGATCAGCAGCATGAACACCAAATTGGTCCAACGGAAACCCCAGAATACGGACAGCACAAAACCGCCCACCTCGAACCCCCGCAACAAAAAAACCATGACCATCCCAGGCAGGGACAGCCATGCCAGGAGTATCGTCATGTCCTGCATCCATGGGGACAGATCATGCCAAAGCGCCATCATGCCGCCAGCCCCAACAGGCCATCATGAACATGCGCGTGCATGTTCATTCTTGAGAGATAACCCTGGTCATGGCTTACCATGATCAACGACTTACCCTCCTTAGCCACAAACCCAAGAAGGTCGTCCATCAAGCTGTCGGCATTGGCGCGGTCAAGGCTTGCGGTTGGCTCGTCGGCAAGAAGAATACGAGGCTTGGTGGCCAGGGCCCGGGCCAGGGCAACCCGCTGGCGCTCACCACCAGACATCGTGGACACCAGCTGGTCTTTTGCATGTCCCAAACCAAAATGATCAAGCAACCGATCGGCCTCAGCACGAATATCTTGTCGGGCTGACCCTGCATGATAGGCAGCATTGATCCCGGCATTGGCCCTTGCGGTAAGCTCCTCAAACAACACAAAATCTTGAAACACAAAGCCCATGAGCTTGCGCCGAACATTGGCGCGCTTTTGAATATTTGTGGAAAGAATATCCTCACCGAGCCACCGCACTTGGCCGCTGGCATGGGGCATCAAACCGGCAACTGCATACAACAATGTGCTTTTCCCAGCCCCCGATGGGCCCTCGATGGAAAGGCTCTGGCCCGCATGGAGTTCCAAGAATGGCACCTGAAGAAGGCTGCGGCCTGACTTTGTGTGAACTTTTAGCCCTTCAACCCGCAACAATTCGGCCATGGCATCAGCCAATTTTTTCGTAGCGGGCATCCA
>DKOD01000045.1:0-3774 GCA_002469865.1 Alphaproteobacteria bacterium UBA7371
AATGCCAATGGTGATCCGAAGCGGTTTCAGCAATGTGATCTGCCAGTGGTCGCCGATGGTATGGCAGATAATCCAGGCCCCCTTGCGGGTATTCTGGCGGGATTGGATTGGGTGGCTTTGCGCCATCCTAGGGCCACCCATATTGTTAGCGTGCCCGTGGATGTGCCTTTTATCCCGTTTGACTTGGTAAAAAACTTGGTACGAGCGATTGGTAACAACCATGTCTTGGCGCGGGCCTTTTCTTCTGGTCGGGCGCATCCTGTGGTTGGGTTATGGCCCATTGAGATCAGATCTGAATTGCGCCATCAGTTGGTCCATCATGACATTCGTAAGATTGACCACTTCACCAGCGCGTTTTCGATGGCAGATGTAAATTTTGATGGGATTCCAGACCCATTTTTTAACGTGAACACACCAAAAGACAGAGATGAAGCAGAACAGATCTTATTGCGTAGGGAATGAATTAATCTAGGCCTAGATCTTTCTCCTTGGCACATTTTTTGTGGGTGAATTTGACATCTTTGCGCCTGCTTATGGCGAGATGTTGCTCGCTTGTGTGTCAAAATTACCTTTTTATCGTCGGCGGGGTAAATGCTTTGATCACACCATCCTTTTCAAGCCATGCTTCAACCTCGACAAGGCAAGAATGGGCTGCCGGACCTTGTGCCAATCTGGACGTGCCGCGATCAGGTGTGAGCACATTAGGATTGCCGTGCCTGCAGCTAATTCGGTCATCTTCTGTCGGATCAAGCCATGAACCGGTCGGGATAAGAATAACGCCGGGTTTGATTTTATCACAAACCGACGCCCCACAAAGGCACGCACCGCGATCGTTAAATACCCTCACCACAACACCATCTGAAATTCCGCGTGCCATGGCATCATCGGGGTGAATGATCATCATCTCATGGCCGTTGATTTTTTTTGCACGGCTGACCTGGCCATGATCAAGTTGGGAATGTAATTTTGTTTTTGGTTGGTTGCAGATCAAGTGTAGCGGGTAGGTTTCGGAGTTGTTGCCTGCCCATTCTTGTGGCTCCAACCACGTGGCATGTGGTGGGCAATCGGCATAACCAAAGCCAGCAATTGTTGACGAAAAAAGTTCAATCTTTCCACTTGGGGTGTTCAACGGATTTTTGATCGGGTCTTGGCGGAAGGCTTCAAACAGAATGGTCGAATTTTCCTGGGCTTCAATTTGATGCCATTTGGTTTGCCGAAGATCATCATAACTGGGTATTTCAAACCCTTGGTTGCGCATGTCTTGGCGGGTGTCTTCATAAATGTGGCGCTGCCACTCCTCGCTTGAACGACCTTCGGTGAACTTATCTTCAACCTCCAAATAACGGCTTAAAAGCTTAAGGATTTCATAGTCATCCAGGCTATCACCCACCGGTTCAAGAGCCTTTTCCATGGAAATAATATAATTGTCCCGCGGGGACATGGCGATATCCTGTCGTTCAAGGCTTGTGGTGCAGGGAAGAATAATGTCGGATTGTTTGGCCAAAGCATTCCAGCACCATTCATGCGCGATTACGGTGTCAGGACGTTTCCATGCCTTGAGCAGCCTGTTGAGGTCTTGATGATGATGGAAAGGATTCCCGCCGGCCCAATAGACAATGCGGGCATCGGGATAGGTTAAGTCTTGGCCATTATACTGAAAATGCCCGCCTGGATTGAGCAGCATATCAGCAATGCGCGCCACTGGGATAAATGTGGTTTCCTTGTTTTGACCTTGGGGTAATGCAGTCATGCGGTGGTTGGCGGCGCCATTGCCCACTGTTTGAACTGCTGAATAGCCGAAACCAAAGCCGCCACCTGCTAGGCCAATTTGCCCCAAAACTGCAGCAAGCGTGACGCCAGCCCAAAGTGGCTGTTCACCATGGGCTTGCCTGCTAAGCGACCAACTCATGGAAATCATGGTTCGGCCCTTGGCCATTCGATGAGCCAAATCACGGATCTGATCGATGGCAATGTCACAAATAGGGGCGGCCCATTCTGGTGATTTTGGCGTATGATCCGTCTGGCCCATAATATAGGCTTTGATGACATCAAATCCGGTGGTGTAACGGTCAAGGAAATGTTGATCATGAAGGTTTTCAGCGATCAAGACATGACAAAGTGCCAGCATTAACGCTGTGTCGCCATTTGGTCTGATTGGCTTCCAATCTGCAGAAACATCCTCAAGCATATCGCTTTTCATTGGCGAGATGTTTACAAATTCGACGTTGTTGTTATGCGCGTCCATTACCCATTGTTTTTGCCGGTGCTCGCCCAGACCGCCTTGACCGATTTGGGCGTTTTTGAGGGGGATCCCCCCAAAAGCAACAAAAAGATCACAATGTTCTATAATCGATTTCCAACTGGTTTGTTTGTACAAAAATGATCGGAAATCACCCAGGACATGCGGGAAAATAACCTCAGCGGCAGCAAAACTATAGGTGTTAACTGACCGCGTGTAGCCGCCAATCATGTTAAAAAAACGATGAATTTGGCTTTGTGCATGATGAAACCGTCCTGCACTGGCCCATCCGTATGAGCCTGCAAAAATTGCGGAATTGCCATGATTGCTTATGACCCGTTTGAGCTCATCGCCAACAAGTGGGATCACCTCATCCCAATCAAGCGCCACAAAAGCCTCGTGACCGCGGCGGTCAGGATGACCTTTGTTTTTGCGATCCAGCCAACCCTCACGAACCATGGGTTTGGTAATTCGCAACGCATCGTCAATAACGCCGACAATTCCTTGGCCAATAGCTGACGGCTCTTGATCATTAGTGAATGGGCGCATTTCCTTTAATTGGCCATCCGATGTGATTGCTTCATAACTTCCCCAATGAGTGGAAGTGAGATGTCGTGCATCTGTAGGCTCTGATTTTGCAGCTGATTTTGGGTTTTTCATGGGTGTCCTTAAGGAAAAATGTTCCTTATGTTGAAGCAAAATATGCCCAACATACAGTTTATTTTGCCCACCCCAAACCAAGCCACCATGAACATAAGCAAATTCAAGGCTGGTTTCCGCCCCATCAGGGGCCTTTGCAAGGTTCAGCTAAGGCCACGCATCTCGCAACCTGACCGATGAGAATCCAAATCAGCGATGGGCGGTTATTTGGCGTCCGAGGGAGCCTATGATGACGCGCTGTCGATCAACCCGGAACATCATGGCGCACCACAACATAGGGCTTCAAATATACTGGTGCGCTTTTTTGTAATCTGCAATTTGGCCGGGGTTGAGAAGTTGCTTGCCCAGTAGATCTTCATTTGTGGTTTTCATTGCGGGGCGGTCAGCAATCTTAACGATCACATCTCCGCCCATAAGAAGGAACAATAAATGGGGTTAATGGATGCCTGTCAGGCGCGTGTCTGCTACCTAGGCACTGCTAACTGAGCGGAGCTTGTCCCAATCAAATTCTACACCTGTTCCTGGCACATTGGGGGCAACTGCCAATCCGTTTTCCAATACCAGAGGGCGATGCGTGTATTGATCAATTGGGAATGAATGAACCTCAAGCCAGCCTGCATTAGGCCTTGCAGACACAAGGCTCACGTGAAGCTCTTGCATGCCATGGCTGCAAACGGGAATACCGTATTTTTCCGACATATCTGCCACGCGCAACCATCCCGTAATACCACCACAGTTGGATGCATCGGGTTGAATATACCCAAGTCTGCTTTGTTCCAATGCATGGACAAATTCATGTTCTGTATGCAGGTTTTCACCCATCGCAAGTGGTATATTCGTTGCATTGGCGATACGAGCATAGCCTTGGTAATCAT
>DKOD01000045.1:4108-8228 GCA_002469865.1 Alphaproteobacteria bacterium UBA7371
GATGTTTTGATCTTCCATGGCTTTTGACGCTGTGATCGCTTGCTCGACGCCAAATGCATAGTTTGCATCAACCATGAAGGTGCGTTGGTCCCCGATTTGCGCACGCACGGCTCGTATTCGTTCGATATCCCGCACCAATTCGGGTTGGCCGATTTTTATTTTCACGGCATCAAATCCAGAATCCATATATTCGTCTATGCTTTGCAATAGGCGGGGCAAGTCATAACCAAGATCAATACCACCCCTATAAGCGTTGCATCGATCCTGCGTGCCACCCGCCATGTCCAACAATGAGGTGCTCAAACGTTTTCCGCGCAAATCCCACAACGCAATATCAACAGCAGATATCGCAAAAGAGGCAATGCCGCCACGCGCTACGTAATGCACATGCCACTGCATGCCATCATGAAGCAGATCAATATTTTGGCTATCTTGTTCCATCAGATAGGGCACAAGATCATGTGTGATCATCGCCTGAATAGATCGCCCACCTTTGCCGCCCGTATAGGTATATCCTGTTCCGGATAAACCGTCGGCGTCAGTGATCGTGACTGTGACCAACTCAAAATGTGTATGAATGCCATGTTTTGCATCCTCTAAATATTCTGCCAAAGGTGGGTCAAAATATTGAATTTTTATATCTTTAATCGTGGTCATTTTCTTGTCCGGTTTCTTCGTCCAACCTGGCATGGGTGTTATCAAATGGCCATTGTTCAAATATCTTTCTGGGTTCTCACCGGTTGGATCGCTCCATGACTAAATGTCATCAATGCCATACCAAATGGCTTACCCATGAGCCTTCATGAGCAAGACCACTTAATTTGTCACAATAAAAAAATAGATTTCAATTACATTATTGAAAAAATGAGAAAATTGGTGCACCCGACAGGATTCGAACCTGTGACCTCTGCCTTCGGAGGGCAGCGCTCTATCCAGCTGAGCTACGGGTGCTTTCACGGGTTCATGTTATCACCAAGGATGTGGCAACACAAATGAGGCAGTTAAAATTAGTTGGGCGATCAATCCAATTGCTGTAATAATACCCTGACCCACGCTTAAGGGTGATTTTACGTGGATGATCATGGCCAAAACTGAAGCACGCAAAGCATCGAAGGAACATTTATCTTCTTCGGCACACCAATCAGAAAAATTGTCTTTTACCTGGGCAATGGAACGATGTTTTACGCTCTTGTTTCAAGGGCTCGTTTACCCCCAAATTTGGGAAGATCCTGTGGTGGATATGAAAGGGTTGGAGCTGACTTCTGGAAAGTCGGTGATGACCATTTCATCTGGCGGATGCAATGCTCTTTCCTACCTGTCTGCAGATCCAGAATTCGTTCATGCTGTTGATTTGAATGATCATCATATCAATTTGCTGAAATTAAAGCGTGACGGCTTGCGTTATTTTCCCAATTACCAAACCTATTATCGTTTTTTTGGCTCGGCCCAATGCGCAGGCAACATCCGTGCGTTTGACCGCCATGTTCGCGATCATTTGGATATTGATTGCCGTCATTATTGGCAGCAGCGCGACATCCTCTTGCGTCGTAGGGTTTCGTTATTTGAACGAAACATCTACCGTTTTGGGTTGCTGGGCCGATTTATTAGTGCGGGCCGTTGGGGTGCTTATTTGCTCGGCGTGCGCCTCAGCGAAATGCTCGAAATGCCTAACCGTGAAGCGCAACTGGAATTTTTTGAACGAGAAATCTCCCCTGTCTTTGACCATTGGGCGGTCCGCCGGGTGACCGCAGCGCGCGCCTCACTTTTTGGTCTTGGTATTCCCCCAGCCCAATATGAGTCTCTGGCTCGGGAAGGGGATGGATCCATGGCGGATGTTTTGCGTATTAGGCTGCGTAAGTTGTTTGGTGATTTCGCTTTGCAAGACAATTATTTTGCCATGCAGGCCCTGACCCATTCTTATGGGGTGGGCCCTGAAATTTCCCTGCCACCCTATCTGCAACTTGAACATTACCATGCACTGAAATCAAAGGCAGAACGTTTGAGCGTGAGCCACCGAACCTATTCCGATGAGTTAACAGAACGTCCGGAACATACGTTTGATTGTTACCTCTTGCTTGATGCACAAGATTGGATGAGCAACAAGCAGCTCGACCATTTATGGTCCCAGATCATTCGCACATCCCGTCCGGGGGCCAGGGTTTTGTTTCGAACAGCTGATAAAGAAAGCCTTTTGCCTGGAAGGCTTGATGACGATCTCTTGGCGAGGTTTGCATACCTCAAAGACTTGTCTGCGGATCTTACCAAGCAAGATCGCGCTGCCGTTTATGGTGGTGTGCATGTCTATGAGCTCAAACCATGAGTGAACATAATCACGCGGGTTTGATGGATGCTATCTACCGACCCCAGGCGGCCATCTATGATGCAACCAGACGTTATTATTTGCTTGGTCGCGATTCCTTGATTGCTCGGTTGGATGCTGGGCCTGGCCAGCATGTTCTTGAAATTGGATGTGGCACAGGGCGCAACCTCATCAAGGCAATGAGGGCCCATGGACAGGCGCAATTTTATGGTGTGGATATTTCCAGCGTCATGCTTTCCACAGCGGCCAAGTCCCTCAAACGACATGGGTTTTGCGATGATGTGATCCTGGCCCAGGGCGATGCCCAAGATTTTGATCCCATGGCTTGTTTTGGGCGCGCAGAGTTTGACCGCATTTTTTTCAGCTATTCCCTGAGCATGATTCCAGTTTGGCGGCAGGCCTTGGCCCATGCCTTTGGGCAATTGGCGCCTGGCGGCAGAATATTCGTGGTGGACTTTCATACCGGTGAGGGCCTGTTTGGCCCGGTGAGATGGCTGTTGCATCGATGGCTCAAAATATTCCATGTCACGCCGCGCAAAACATTGCCTGAGTATTTTTCAGAATTGGCAGCGCAACATGGGATGGACGTGCGCATCGAGCCCTTAGGCAAGGGTTATGCCATCTTACTTCAAGCCACAAAGCCGGTTAATCATGACGCGGGTCATGGCTGAGACCAAGCTGGTCTGGGCAATCACTGATGATCACGCTGACCCCCCAGGACACGAGAATTTGTGCCAAATTGGGGTCATTGATGGTGTAACATCCAAGGCTCAAACCTTCTGCAATAATGCGTTCGGCATCCCCTTTGGTCAAAAGATGACCGTCCATGTGAATGGTTTGTGCCTGGATCCTTTCTGCATCGAGCAACACCTGATCATGCAGCGACCCATGGATGGGGATGAGTTTTGCATTGTCATCGCGCCTTCGAAATTCATGCAGCAAATCAATGTCGAAACTGGAAAAAACCAGAAGATCTTGATCCAGCCCCATGCAAGCTTCCTGCAGCCGATCGAGCATGATCATTCTGTCCGCGTCCTGATGAAGTTTGACTTCAAGATTGCATAAAATTTGATGCGCCATGGCCCAGTTCAACAATTCCGTCAGCGGGGGGATATGTGTTCTGGCAAAGCGCTTGGCCTTCCAGCTTCCCGCATCAAGCTTTTCCAGATCTGTTAGCAAATGTTGACGAACCGGCCCTTCGCCGTCGCTTGTTCGGCCAACATTGGCGTCATGATGAATGATGATTTTTTCGTCTTTGGTGAGGCAGAGGTCACATTCTAAATAGGAAATGCCTGCGTCCAGCATCGCTTCGAATGCGGGCATGGTGTTTTCTGGGAAATCTTTGCTCATGCCACGATGGGCGCAAAGTGTTACATCCATGTTGCTGACCTCTTTTTGTTAGCGATCGAGTATGATCAAATGTTGGCCGTCAACTTTGATAGAAATGGCCCTGTTGATTTCCGGTAATGCCGCACTTCGTTCTTTTTTGATGATGCAGGTGTCCCCGCTTTCCAGGACCACGTGAAGCAAGCTTTCGGCACCCAGATGTTCCACCAATTCCAAATGGCCGTTCAGGCCGTGACCATGGCCATGGCTGATGACACCATGTTCCGGCCGAAATGCAGCATAGGGCGCATGTTGTCCGAACAAACCACCAGGCAATACATTCATTGGGGGGGCGCCAATAAATTCTGCGACGAATTTGGATGCTGGCCGATCATAGATATCGTCGGGAGTGCCGATCTGTTCAACTCGTCCCTCATTCATGACCACAATGCGGTCTGCCAAGGACATGGCTTC
>DKOD01000045.1:8610-17579 GCA_002469865.1 Alphaproteobacteria bacterium UBA7371
GCCCGCATGTGGGTTCGCAACTTGGTGTCCAAATTGGACAAAGGCTCATCAAGCAAAAAAGCCTTGGGTTTGCGTACCAAAGCACGACCCATGGCCACACGTTGCCGCTGACCGCCAGACAGGTGGGCAGGCAATCGGTCCAAAAACTCTTCCAGCTTTAAAATTTTTGCAGCCTCTGCAATTCGTTCGTTTATCTGTGCTTTGGGCATCCTCTGGTTTTTTAACCCATAGGCCATGTTGTTGCGCACGCTCATATGTGGGTAGAGGGCATAGGATTGGAAAACCATGGCAAGATCCCGTTTTCCCGGCTCAATTTTGGTCACATCCTTGCCATCAATAAACAATTCTCCGGAGCTTACTTCTTCAAGGCCTGCGATAAGGCGCATGGTCGTTGACTTGCCGCAGCCCGATGGCCCCACAAGCACGATGAATTCGCCATCGGCAATATCAATATTGAGATGATCCACCCCGCGACTTCCGCCAGGATAGATTTTGGAAACATTTTTTAAGGTCATGCTGGCCATCATTATTTCTCGCTATCTACGAGCCCCTTTACAAAGATTTTTTGCATGAAGATGACCACCAATACAGGCGGCAAAAGGGCAAGTGTTGCGGTGCCCATGATGTAATTCCAAACCGGCAAGCTTTCACCAGCATTGACCATTCTCTGGATGCCCATGACCACCGTTGTGTAGGTTGGGTCGGTGGTCACAAGCAAAGGCCAGAGATATTGGTTCCAGCCATAGATAAAAAGAATGATGAAAAGTGCTGCGATATTCGTACGCGATAAGGGCAGCACAATATCTTTGAGAAACCTTAGGGGCCCAGCTTGATCCATCCGCGCTGCTTCAACCAATTCTGCTGGAATGGTCAAATAAAACTGTCGGAACAAGAAGGTGGCGGTCGCCGACGCAACGAGTGGGATGCACAAACCCACGTAGCTGTTGAGCATGCCCAACTTGGTGACAACGTCGAAGGTTGGAAGAATCCGCACCTCCACCGGCAACATTAAGGTGATGAAAATCATCCAAAAGAAAAGGGGCCGGAATGGAAATTTAAAGAAGACAATGGCGAAGGCTGCGATGATTGAGACGGCCAGTTTTCCTATGGTGATGCCCAGCGCCATGATCAGGCTGTTGATCATCATGAGTCCAACGGGGGTGCCCCCGGCCTCTGGCAGCCCCTTGGCGAGTAGATCAGAAAAATTTTCCCAAGCTCTGTCGCCGAACCAAAGCGGAATACGTCCCGATGAAAGAGCCTCGGGCGCATGGGTTGAGGCAACCAACGTCATCCATAAGGGAAAGCAAACAGCAATGACCCCAATGATCAGGACGAGGTGGGTGATGATATCGAGCAGTGGGCGGCGGTCGATCATGAATAAACCACCTTCTTTTCAACATAACGGAATTGAATGGCTGTCATGACAATGACCAAAACCATGAGGATAACCGATTGCGCCGCGGATCCGCCATAATCCTGACCAATGAAGCCCGTGTTATAAACCCGGTAAACAAGAATGGAGGTGGCATCCACGGGACCACCGCTCGTGGTGGCATGGATGATGGAAAAAGTATCAAAAAACGCGTAAACGAGGTTCACCACCAAAAGAAAGAAGGTGGTCGGTGAAAGAAGTGGAAAGCTGATGGTCCAGAACCGGCGTATGGGGCCAGCACCATCGAGCGCGGCGGCCTCAAGCAATGATTTGGGTATCGATTGCAGGCCGGCAAAAAAGAACAAAAAATTATAACTGATTTGCTTCCAGCTGGCCGCAACAACGACCATGGCAAATGCTTGGTCGCCACTCATGTAATGGTTCCAATCAACACCCATGGCCTTGAGCCAGTAGGCGACAATGCCCAAAGAGGGGTTCATAAGGAAAAACCAAATTACCCCAGCAATGGCCGGTGCCACGGCATAGGGCCAGATCACAAGAGTTCGGTAACCAGTTGCCATGCGAACTGTGCGGTTGGCGCAGACCGCCAGCAAAAGTGCCATGGACATGGAAAGAAAGGTTACAGAAAACCCAAACCATATCGTGGTGCCAAATGACCTGAGATAGCCCTCATCACGAAACAAGGCTGCGTAATTGTCAAAAGCCACAAATTCGCGGGAAAAACCAAATGCATCTTCCAGGAAAAATGATTGTTCTAATGCTTGGTAGCTTGGCCATAAGAAGAAAATAATGGTCACGGATATTTGGGGCAGCAACAGCAAGTAAGGCAAAAACATGCCCCTGAAGACCACCCGTGATTGGCTCATGTTGCTGGATCCAGATATTTGGTGGGATGGATCATGGGGCCCATCCAGGCCCCATGATCCTGTTGGTTATTTGTTGGCTGCTTCAAACTTGCGGAGAAGCTCGTTGCCGCGGGCCACAGCGTCATCCATTGCGTCTTTGGCTGATTTCTGGCCGGTCCACACAGCTTCGAGTTCTTCATTAATCACGTCACGAACCTGGACGAAATTGCCAAAACGGACACCCTTGGAATTTGCTGTTGGGGTGTTGAGTGACAATTGCTTGATGGCCACATCGGTGCCTGGATTTGTTTCGTAGAAACCCTGCTGTTTGGACAGGTCATAGGCAGCGGTTGTGATGGGCACATAGCCCGTGTTCTGATGCCAAGATGCTTGCTGCTCCGCGTTGGAGATGTAGTTGAAGAACTCACCCACGCATTTGTATTCAGCCTCTTCATGGCCTTGAAGAACCCAGAGTGTGGCGCCACCGATGATGGAGTTTTGTGGCCTGTCTGCAGCGCTGTTTTCGAGTGGCAACATGGTCTGGCCAAATTCGAAATCCTTAATGTCTTTCTGGAAACCACCATAATAGGCAGATGAATTGATCCAAAGGATGGTCTCGCCATTCACAAATTGTGCACGGCTGTCACCGCGGCGGCCACCATATTTGAAGTCACCATCTTTACCCATGTCGGCAATGGACTGAATGTGCCCCACAACCTTATCATTGTTGAAGGTGAATTGGGTGTTGATGCCACCAAAGCCATTTTCCTCTGTGCCCATTTCGATGTCATGCCAGGCAGAAAAGTTTTCGATCTGGGTCCATGACTGCCAGCCAAAGGAGAATGGCGCGTCCACACCACCTTGTTTGGCTTTCTTGGCTGCTGCGCGCAGTTCGTCCCATGTGGTCGGAACTTCGATGCCCAGCTCGTCCAACTTGGTTTTGTTGTACCAAAGAACGGGGGTTGATGAGTTGAATGGGAGGGAAAGAAGCTTGTTGTCCGTGTCGGTGTAGTAAGACACCACTGCTGGGAGATATGCATCCTGGTTGAATTCCAGGCCGGTGTCTTCCATCAACTGATAAACTGGGTAGACGGCACCCTTATCATTGGCGGCCATCATGGTGGCGGTGCCCACCTCGAAGACCTGCACGATATGTGGCTGCTCTTTCGCGCGGAATGCAGAAATCGCCGAGGTCATGGTTTCGGTGTAATTGCCCTTATAGACGGTGTTTACTTGGCAATTTTCATTTTGCGCGTTGAAGTCAGCAGCAAATTTGTCCGTGAGTTCGCCAAGGTTTCCGCCCATGGCATGCCAAAAATCGACGGTGGCTGGGGCAGCAAAGCTATGGCCTGCAAAAGCAAGGGTGCAAAGCGTGGTTAGTGTTAAGCGCATGGGTCATCTCCAATATCCAGGGAAGAGACAACGATTATGAAAAAAATATGAAGGAATTTTGAACAAACCAAAATTTTTTTTAGGTAGTTAGCGAAATAAATACATCTTCAAGATCCGCACCACCCACTTCCAAATCTCGGATGGGAAGTCCTGCATCGGTCATGCAAGAAATCACGTCTGCCGGCCGCAATTGGTTGGCGTCAAAGCTTGCTTGCAACATGACGGGGGAAAGCAATTCAAAGATAATCTTGTCATGGCGGGGCAAATCACCATTCCAACCATCATCCAAGGTCACTTTCATTTGTCTTTTGGTGAAACGCCCCAACAATTTGTCTTTGGTTTCATTGGCAACAATTTCACCATGATTGATAATGGCCACACGGTCACATAATTCCTGGGCTTCTTCCAGGTAATGGGTTGTGAGGATGATCGTTGTTCCAGCCTCATTAAGTTTGCGCACATAGGCCCAAAGGGTTTGTCGCAAATTGATGTCCACGCCTGCGGTGGGTTCATCAAGAATCAAAATGGGCGGGTTATGAACAAGGGCCTTGGCGACCAACAAACGCCGCCTCATGCCACCTGATAAAGAACGGGCGTAAGCGTCTGCTTTATCATCCAAGCCAACGGCCTCAAGTATTTCCATGGTTCGGCGTTTTGACTTTGGAACGCCATACAAGCCTGCTTGGATCTCCACGGCTTCGCGTGGTGAGAAGAAAGGGTCCAAGGCCAATTCCTGAGGAACAATACCAAGTTTGGCGCGGCAATTGCGGGGGTTCACGTCCATATCAAAGCCCCACACATCAACCTTACCAGCGCTCTTATTTACGAGGCCCCCGAGGATGTTGATGAGGGTGGATTTGCCAGCACCATTGGGTCCAAGCAGCGCAAACATGGACCCCACAGGCACCTCAAGGTCAATAGCCTTCAATGCATGTTTGGGTTCAGATTTGCCTGAAGCGGCATAGGTTTTTGCAAGACCTTCGATATTGATGGCGGGGCGCATAAAGATTCCTTATTCAGCCCATGGGACGGGGCGTTTCGTGGATTGGCATTCTCACCGACCATGACCTATAACCAATGCCAATGATCTTCAAAACCCATTGGGGGCAACATGACCGAACAAACCGAAATTGTTGATGTTGAAACAAGCCGTGTGTCCTGCAATGGCGGGGGTGGGGCCCTTGGTCACCCAAAAATTTACCTTGAGATGGGCGACGAACATCAGATTACTTGTCCCTATTGTGGGCGGGAGTTTCGCCGCCCGAAGGATGCTGGGCAGAAATCTTGACCCGGCTGCATTTCTCCCAAGGCGACCTCATCCACCTCTTGGATGCAAGTGGCTACCTATTTCGAGCCTACCATGCCTTGCCACCCCTCAGTAGGGCCAGTGATGGTTTGCCCGTGGGCGCGGTGGCAGGCATGTGCAACATGCTCAACAAGATGATTACCGAGCTTCCTGAAGATGAGCGGCCAAGCCATATGGTGGCGGTTTTTGATAAGGGCAGCAAATCTTTTCGCAATGATCTTTATGCTGATTATAAGGCCAACAGGCCGCCGGCACCTGAAGATCTCATTCCACAATTTCCGCTTGTGCGTGATGCCGCTGATGCCTTTGGTTTGCCGGTGGTCGAGAAAGAGAATTTCGAGGCTGATGACATCATTGCCACCATCGCACGTTCTGCGGCCGCCGATGGGGCAAGGGTTGTTATCCTCTCCTCGGATAAGGATTTGATGCAATTGGTGGATGAGCGCATCAGCCTTTTGGACCCCATGAAGGGCAAGGATATATCCTTTGAACAAGTCATGGAAAAATTTGGTGTGGGGCCATCACGGGTGATTGATGTTCAGGCCTTGGCGGGGGACTCGGTGGATAATGTCCCAGGCGTGCCAGGCATTGGCATCAAAACCGCCGCACAATTGATCAATGATTTTGGTGATCTGGAACAATTGCTGGCGCGTGCCGATGAGATCAAGCAACCAAAGCGCCGCCAATCGCTCATTGACCATGCTGATGCGGCCAGGATTTCCAAAAAATTGGTTACCTTGCGGGATGACGTGCCGCTTGATCTTGATGCCAAGGATTTGGAGTTGAAGGATTTTGACCCGGAACGCGCTCTTTCTTTTTGCCGTATCATGGAATTCAGAACCCTTACCAATCGTATTGCCAAAAAGCATGATGTGACGATGCCGGCTGTGCCTGACCGTCCAAGGCAGGCAGATATGTTTGGTGGCGAAGATGATGTGCAAGCTGAGGCGCAAATTGGTGAAGATCCAGATCTTAATAGACCGGTGGATGCTGGTCATTATGAGGTTATTTTCTCAAAGGAGCGTCTTGGCCCCATTCTTCAAAAGGCTCGTGATCAGGGCCATATTTGCGTGGACACAGAAACCGATGCGCTGGATGCGGTAGGTGCCAATCTTGTGGGGGTGGCCCTCGCGGTAACACCTGGTCAGGGTTATTATTTGCCTCTCGGCCATTCTGCCAAATCCATGGAGCGGCAAGATCGAAGTCAGATGGATTTGGCAGAGGCACAGGCTTTGTTGGGGCCACTTCTGGCTGACCCGTCGGTTGTAAAAATTGGTCAGAATTTCAAATATGATCTTCAAGTTTTGGCCCGCCACGGCATGGAGGTTGTTGCTTATGACGACACCATGTTGATGTCTTATGTTTTGGCCGCAGGGCTTCATGGCCATGGCATGGATCTCTTGGCAGAACGGCATTTTGGCCACAAAACCATCAAATTTGAGGATGTGGCGGGGAAGGGTGCCAAGCAGATAAGTTTTGCCGATGTGCCACTCGATCAGGCGATTACCTATGCCGCAGAAGATGCAGACATTACCTTGAGGTTGTGGCGCAAATTGCGCGCAGAATTGGTCCGTGCCGGCAAAAAATCGGTCTATGAGCATCTCGAGCGGCCCATGGCCGGGGTCCTGGCCAAGATGGAATCCCTTGGGGTGGCTGTGGACCAGGCGCGTTTGAATGAGATCTCAAAAAAACTGGCTGAGATAGAGGTGGCCCATGCTGACCGCATCCACCACATGGCAGGGCGCGATTTCAATATTGGTTCGCCCAAGCAATTGGGCCAGGTTTTGTTTGAAGAAATGGGCCTTCCTGCCCCCCGAAAAACCAAGACCGGTGGTTACCAGACAGGTTCGGATATTTTGGAAGAACTTGCCGCCCAAGGCCATGAGGTGGCCGAGGAAGTTTTGGGCTGGCGGCAGACATCCAAATTACGCTCAACCTATGCCGATGCCTTGCCAGGTTTTATCAGACCATCGGGGCGTATCCATACAAGCTATTCGCTGGCATCAACCACCACAGGAAGGCTTTCATCCTCCGACCCCAATTTGCAGAATATTCCCATCCGCAGTGAGGCAGGCCGGCAGATAAGGACAGCCTTTGTGCCTGCCGAGGGTTATGTCTTGATGTCGGCAGATTATTCCCAGATCGAGTTGCGCCTTTTGGCTCATATTGCAAACATACCCGAGCTAAAACAGGCATTTCATGATGGCATCGATATTCATGCCATGACCGCATCAGAGGTTTTTCATGTCCCGGTAGAAGGCATGGACCCCATGATCCGCCGTCAGGCCAAGGCCATCAATTTTGGTATCATCTATGGGATTTCTGCATTTGGACTTGCCCGACAATTGGGCATTGGCAATGATGAGGCCAGGCGCTTTATCGATGCGTATTTTGCAAAGTTTCCCGGCATACGCGATTACATGGAATCCACAAAAGCATTGGCCCGGGAGCAGGGTTACGTGGAAACCATCTTTGGACGTCGGATCCATGTGCCTTCGGTCAAAGAAAAGCAACCTGCCGCCCGGGCTTTTGGTGAGCGCGCGGCCATTAATGCGCCCATTCAAGGGGCGGCAGCGGACATCATCCGAAGGGCCATGATACAGATTGACCGTGTGATCCCTTCAATGGGCTTTGACTTGCGCATGTTGCTGCAGGTCCATGACGAATTGGTCTTTGAGGTACCGGTGGGGCTAGAGGAACGGGCAAAGGAAGAAGTGAGCAAGCTGATGGCTGGTGCTGCTTTGCCCCTGGTCACCCTTTCGGTACCCTTGGAGGTTGAATGTGGCTTTGGCACCGATTGGGGCGAAGCCCATTAGATGGAGTTTGGTACCAATTGCGCCATAATGATGCCCGAATGAGAGTGATGTTGGAGGCATGACCCATATTCTTTTGATTGATGACGAGCGTGCCATTCTCGAGGGGCTTACCATGCTTCTGGAGGATGAGGGCTATCAGGTGACGGTCCAGGCAGACCCTAAGGCTGCCTTGGCCAATTTTGCCCGAATTGCGCCAGATCTGGTGATTTTGGACATCAAAATGCCAGGCCTCACTGGTTTTGAGGTCCTGCGCAAATTGCGGGCAACCTCCCAGGTCCCTGTGGTGTTTTTGACCTCCCGCGATGACGAAATCGACGAGCTGGAAGGTCTTCGCCAGGGCGGCGATGATTTCTTGAAAAAACCCTATTCCTCGAATTTGCTGTTGGCCAGAATCGAGGCCATCTTGCGTCGAAGTCAGCCAGCCCGGGATGACCAACTGATTTCGTTCAAGGGCCTGGAGCTCGATGGGCAGGCCATGACCTGTCGCTGGTTGGGGGAGCGAATTTCACTGACCGTGACGGAATGTTTGATCATGATGACCCTGGCCCAAAGGCCAGGCTCAGTGCTCACCCGCGAGCAATTAATCCACGACGCCTATGAAGATGATGATTACATCGATCCAAGGGCCGTGGATTCCCATATCAAAAGAATTCGCCAGAAGTTTCGGGATGTTGACCCCAAATTTGACGGCATTACCTCGCTTTATGGTGTGGGCTATCGGCTGGATCTTTCCTAATGACCCATGGCTTGGTTCGTCGGATCATTCTGGCCAATCTTGCTGTGATTATTTTGGCGGGCCTTGGCCTTGCGCTTGTCCATCGTGGGGTCACAAGCCTGGAAGCCGAAGAACAGGCCCTGGTGGAGGAGGCAAGGGCCATTGCCATGGCGCTTTCATTGGCCGCGGCCACCTCACCCACAGAACAGGCCCACCGATTGTCCAGGCTTGTATCCCGCTTGGCAGAAATGTCCGGTCGGGAAATGGGTTTGTATGCCCGTGGTGGTTTTGCCGTGCGTGCCAGGCCCGAGGCGGTTACCGTGAGGCGGCCATTGCCTGGCGGGGATGTGGGTTTTTTTGCAAGAACCTCCCGGGATGTGGGCCGCTTCATTATTTCCAGGGAAGTTGACGCATCGGGTAAGCCGCGGCCGCTGGCCGTACCCAGCCATGTGGCGCAGGCTTTTGAAGGTATTGATAATGCGGTCATCAGGCGTGTTTCTGC
>DKOD01000045.1:17965-23418 GCA_002469865.1 Alphaproteobacteria bacterium UBA7371
TGGATGTAACCTTTCCAGAAAGCCGCTTATTCCGTGCCATGGAGCGGGAAGGTCGGGCTTATATTCTTTATTTTGCCGCTGTTTTGCTGGCGACCATCGCGGTTTCCGTTTGGCTTGGTCTTTCCATTGCAAGGCCCCTGGGCAGGCTTGCCCAACGTTCCCATGTCATCGCTGGGCGAACCGAAGGTGTGGGCGAGGTGGACCCCTCACCGCTTGATGAATTTGCCAGCCGTGGTGATGAGATTGGCAAGCTTGGTGCCGCCATGCGCGAAATGGTGGCAAGCCTCAAAAAACGGCTCACGGCGGTGGATGATTTTGCCGCCGACGTGGCCCATGAATTAAAAAACCCACTTACGGCTTTAACCACGTCGGTGGAATTGCTTGGCAGGCCCCATGATGAGGCACGGCAAAAAAAGCTGATCATTGCCATGGAGCGCGACATCAGGCGATTGGGGCGTTTGATTGACGATATTCAGGCTGCCACCAGGCTTGACCGTGCCCTGGGTGATGGGCCTGGGATGAATGTTGACCCGGTCAAATTGCTTACCGAGATCATTGATATCAGGCGGGCAAGGGCACAGCTTGATGGTGTTGCCTTGTTGTTGGACGGAAGCAGCCAGGGACGTCAAATTCTGGGCCGTGGGGAGCAATTAGGCCATGCCTTGGGCAATCTCATTGATAACGCATTGTCATTTTCCAACAAAGGTAATGTGATCCGTTTGACCATGCATGAGGAGCATCATGGCCTGGTGATTTTGATTGACGATGATGGCCCAGGTATCCCGAAAGATCAGCGCGAGCGTGTGTTTGAACGTTTTTACTCCTCAAGGCCGGGTGAGAAGGGTCACTCAGGCCTGGGCCTTCCCATTGCCCGGCAGATTATCCGGCGCCATGGCGGTGATATCACCTTAGATGCTTCACCCACCGGCGGCCTACGCGTGCAGGTCTTTCTCCCATGGGGGCATGCATGAAACTCCAGGCCAATGGTTTTTCCTACCGGGGAGAGGGCATCTTGCTGACGGGCCCTTCTGGCATTGGCAAAACCGGACTTATGCTTGAGATGATCCGCTCCGGCGGGCAGTTGGTGGGTGATGATGCTGTGGTGCTTCACAACCAATCTGGGAGCCTGTTCATGACACCGCCCGACGCCACCAAGGGCCTTGTGGAATTGCGTGGCGTGGGTGTTATTCGCTTGGAACCTGCCGAAAAAATCCTGGTTACCATGCATCTTTGCCTGGGGCATAAAATTTCTGAGCGTTTGCCAAATGCCCAGCAGGTTTCTTGGTTGGGGGTTGGCCTGCCAAGTTATTTTTTGCTGATGGATCAATTTGCCCCTGCGCGGTTGCATGCCTTGGTTGAAGGTCAGTTGCAGGCTTATTGATCATGGTTGCAAATTCTTTGCTGTTGATTTTGGCTGGTCTCGGTTAAGTTCAGGTGATGGACGACCAAGCTTTCCCAATATTTTTGTAGGCATGTTCCATGAAGCAGGTGATGATCATTGTGGGGCTATCGGGGGCCGGCCGCACCACGGCGCTGAGGGCTTTGGAGGATGCGGGTTTCCATACCATGGACAACCCGCCTTTAAGTCTTTTGCCCGATGTGGTGGCCGCATCAACAGAATCCCAGGTAGCCATTGGGCTCAATGTGGAACAGGTGATTGCCCATCCCGGCTATTTGGAAAGCTGGCTTGCTGCCCAGGCAAAGCAAGAATTGCCGGCCCGGCTTATTTTTTTGGAATGCCGCGAAGATGTTGTGATTCAGCGATTTTCTGAAACCCGCAGGCGTCATCCATTATCCACAGGACATACCACCCTAAGGGAAGCTTTTGCCCAGGAATCTCTTATGTTGGCGCCCATCAGGGACCATGCATCATTGGTATTTGACACCACCGATTTTACCCCCCATCGGTTGCGCGAAGAAATCCAAGCCATTGCCGGCCTGCCCATTAGCAATGCCATGGTGCTTACTATTTTATCATTTGGTTTTCGTAACGGTGTGCCCAGCGAGGCTGACTTTGTTTTTGATGTTCGGCAGATCAAAAACCCCCATTGGAACCCAGGCCTACGTCCTAAGACGGGCCTGGATCGTGAGGTCAGTGATTATGTGCGTTCCGACCCAATCTATGAAGAATATGTGGGGGGTATTTGTGCGATGTTGGGCAAATTATTGCCGGGCATTATTGCCAGTGGCAAAGCCTATTGCACCATTGCCATTGGTTGCACCGGCGGCAAGCATCGTTCGGTGGCCATGGCCGAGGACTTGGGTAAGCGGTTGAGGAAGGTCCATGATCCATTGGTGGTGGTTCATGCCAATATGGAAAGTTTGCGGGCCGCAGAGCATGGTCAGGCCCATCAAAAGGCGTTATCCGGGTAAATCTTAAAACCAATAAGGGGGTGGGCATGATTGGCATGGTGTTGGTGACCCATGGTCGCTTGGCGGAAGAGTTTTTGGCCGCCATGGAGCATGTGGTCGGCAAGCAGATCCAGGCAGAGGCCATATGTATTGGGCCTGATGACGATATGGAAGAACGCAGAAACCAAATTTTGGAAGCTGTGGAGCGCGTGGATACGGGCGAGGGGGCAATTTTGCTGACCGATATGTTCGGTGGCACCCCGTCCAATCTTTCGATTTCTGTGATGGAGCGTCCCAAGACAGAAGTGGTGGCTGGGGTAAATTTGCCCATGCTGATCAAGCTTGCCTCCAGCCGTCATGAGAAGAACCTCACCGAAGCGGTGAAAGAGGCCCGCGATGCTGGCAGAAAATATATTTCTGTTGCCTCCGCTATTCTGGCTGGTGAGGCCGATAGCTAAGCCATGCCGGTGATAAGCCGAGAGGCCGTTATTTTGAACATGCGTGGCCTCCATGCGCGTGCCTCAGCACAATTGGTTAAGACCTGTCAGGAATTTGATGCGGAAATCTGTGTCAGCAAAGATGGCACCCAGGTTTCAGGTTTGTCCATCATGGGGTTGATGATGCTGGCCGCAGGCCCTGGCAGTGTGGTTGGGATCAAGGCTGAAGGTGATGATGCCGAAGCTGCGGTGGATGCTGTGTGCGCCCTGATCACAAATCTTTTTGGGGAGGATAGCTGATGGGCATCATGCTTTCCGGTATTGGGGTTTCCAGGGGCGTTGTGGTGGGCCAGGCGGTGCGTGTGGATCGTGGTCATCCTATTATTGAAGCCACCCGTATCGGGCCCAAAGAGGTGCCCAGGGAATTGGGTCGGTTGGATGACGGGCGGGACCGACTTGTGGCTGATCTGGAAAAGGCCAGGAGGCGTCTGGCCCAGCAGGATGCACCAGGGATTGAAGAATTGGTTTCCCTGATTGGGGTCCAAATTGGTTTTTTGGGCAATTCCAGGCTGATGAGGATGTCCAGGACTCATATTGAAGAGGGCCTGATGTCAGCGCCGGCGGCGGTATCTGCAAGCATGGCCCAAATCGAAGAAGTTTATGCCAAGATGACAGATCCTTACCTCGCCGCCCGCTTTGAGGATATCGACGCCCTTGGTGGCAGGCTGCTGGACATCATGCTCGACCGTGATGGTGCCATTGGCCAATTGCCCGAACATGCGGTGCTGGTTGCCCATGAAATCACACCCGCAGACACGGCATGGTTGGAGCCAGGTCAGGTGGCGGCCATTGCCGCTGAGACCGGTGGGTTACAAGGCCATGTTGCCATCCTGGCGCGGGCCTTGGCCATTCCTGCGGTGCTGGGTGTCCATGGCTTGTTGGAGCAGGTGGAAACCGGGGATCAGATTTTGGTTGATGGCGCAGGCCAGGTGGTGGTCCAGCCCGATGCGGACCAACAGGCCAAGGGTAAGGCCGCAGCCATGGCATTTTCTGAGCGTTTGGAACGTTTGCGCGCCAATGCAGATGAGCCTGCCTATTCGCTGGACCAAGTTTATTACAACCTTCAGGCCAATATTGAGCTGCCCCAGGAGGTGCCCAGGGCGGTGAATTGGGGAGCCAATGGCATTGGTTTGTTGCGCACAGAATTTCTATTTTTGGAGCGGCGCAACAGCCCCAGCGAAGAGGAGCAAACGGAAATCCTATCCTCCATTGTGAAACAATTGGGAGGCCGTCCGGTCACCATCCGCACGTTGGATGTGGGGGGTGAGAAGGTTTTGCCTGGCTATGGCGAGTTGGATCAGGATGCAGAGAACCCAGCCCTTGGTCTCCGGGCCATCAGGCTTTCCTTGCGTAATGAGGAACCCTTCCGGGCACAGATCAGGGCGATTTTGCGGGCGAGCCGCCACGGGCCCGTGCGGCTTTTGTTTCCGATGGTGGCCACCATGTTGGAAATCACCCATTTGCGTGGGCTTGTGGAAGAAGAGCGGGCCCGACTTGTGGATGAAGGCCTCGATATTGCGATGCCACCTCTGGGGATCATGATTGAGGTGCCTGCCGCCGCTCTTTCCGCAGACCTTTTGGCCAAGCATGTGGAATTTTTGTCCCTTGGAACCAATGATCTCACGCAATATACCTTGGCCATTGACCGCACGAATGAGAAAGTTGCGCATCTTTATGACCATTTGAATCCAGCGGTTTTGCGGCTGGTTCAATTTTCCGTGGCAGCTGCCGAGCGGGCGGGGATCCCCATCACCATTTGTGGTGAGATGGCCGGCGATCCCAGCCTCACAAGATTGCTGATGGGTCTTGGCCTGACGGAATTTTCCATGGTGCCCAGGTCTTTGCCCGAGGTGAAGGAGCAGATTTGCCAATCAAACCGATCACAATTAATGGCTGAGGTGGCCATGCTCATGGCTGAGGGCAATCGGGAGGCCATCGCTGGCTTCGTGGGCAACAACGAATTGGGCCTTAACGGAACAAACAAAAGCTGATAAGCATCATCATATAAACATATTGTTATAGGTGCATGACCGAGGATCAGATGGCAGAATTTCAGGATTATAAAGTGGCCGATATGGGCCTGGCCGATTGGGGCCGCAAGGAAATCATTATCGCAGAAACCGAGATGCCGGGCCTGATGTCCCTGCGTGAGGAATATGGTGATTCAAAGCCACTTGCCGGTGCCCGCATTGCAGGTTGCCTTCATATGACCATCCAGACAGCGGTGTTGATCGAAACACTCATCGCCCTTGGTGCCACGGTGCGCTGGTCTTCTTGCAACATCTTTTCCACCCAGGACCAGGCGGCTGCCGCCATTGCCGCGGCTGATATCCCCGTCTTTGCTTGGAAAGGCGAGACCGAAGAAGAATTCTGGTGGTGTATTGAGCAAACGATTAAGGGTCCGGATGGTTGGACGCCCAACATGATCCTTGATGATGGCGGTGACCTCACCGTGTTGATGCATGACAATTATCCTCAAATGCTTGATGATGTGCGCGGGCTTTCTGAGGAAACCACCACCGGTGTGATGCGCCTTTACGAAATGGAAAAAAATGGCAGCCTTAAGGTGCCAGCCATTAACGTGAATGATTCCGTGACCAAATC